>JAMOUF010000131.1 GCA_027068245.1 Campylobacterales bacterium
GACGGGGAGCAGATAACGAAAGCGGTTCCGGATATTGGATACCTTCACCGGGGTATGGAGAAGATGGGGGAGAATATGATTTACAACGAATTCCTCCCAACCACCGACAGGATGGACTATATCGCCGCAACATCCAACAACTACGCCTTTGCGCTGGCCGTAGAGAGGCTGCTTGGCATAGAGGATAAGGTTCCACGAAGGGCCAAGGTTATCCGGATGATGCTACTTGAGCTAAACAGAATCATATCCCACCTCTTCTGGCTCGCCACCCATGCACTGGACGTGGGAGCTATGAGTGTCTTTCTATACTGCTTCAGGGAGCGGGAATACGCGATGGATTTGATGGAGGACTACTGTGGGGCCAGGCTTACCCACAGCGCGGTCAGAATCGGCGGCGTTCCCTTGGATTTGCCTGAAGGGTGGCTCGAACATCTGAACTGGTTTTTAAACCTTCTTCCGGAGCAGATAAAACTTTACGAGGGACTTTTGACGGAGAACAGAATCTGGAAGATGAGACTTGAAGAAGTAGGAGTCATTCCACCCCAGATGGCAAAGCAGTGGGCATGCAGTGGCGTTATGCTAAGAGGCAGCGGCATAGAGTACGACATCAGAAAAGAGGAGCCTTACGAGCTCTATGATGAAGTGGATTTCGATATTCCTGTGACTGACAGGTGTGACAGTTACGGAAGATATAAGCTCTATATGGAGGAGATGAGACAAAGCATCCGGATAATTAGACAGCTGATTCCTATGTATAAAGATACGGAGCCCTATCTTATGGCCCATGTCCCCGAATATATCAGCGCTCCAAAAGAGGACATCATGACGCAGAACTACTCCTTGATGGAACATTTCGTGCTGGTGACGCAGGGGATGAGGCCGCCTGTTGGCGAGGTCTATGCGCCTACCGAGTCTCCCAAAGGGGAGCTTGGGTTTTTCATAAGGAGCGAGGGAGAGCCCTACGCCTACAGGATGAAGATAAGAGCCCCGAGCTTTTGGCATACCGGTATTTTGCAAGACCTGCTTCCCGGACACTACCTGGCCGACGTGGTTACGATAATAGGGTCCACAAACATAGTTTTCGGCGAGATAGACAGATAAAGGATTTTAGATGGTTAGATATGATTTAAGACACCTTCACGAAGATTTTTACGACAGAATGATGGAGCTTATAGATACAAAGGTCAAAAGCGGCGAGGTGGTTATATTTCTATTTGAGATTTTTCACAACGGCAAATCCAATTTCGACGCGGTATACAAAAGCGCGGACATTATAAAAGAGGCGGGGCACGAACTGCTTAACTCATTGAAGTTTAATGAGGTTGACTGGACTATCGTAGTCAGAAAAAAATAGGGACGGAGTATGGGAAGCAAAGTTTATTTTTCAACCTGGAAAGATGAGTTTATCGACAATCGTGGAAAACCCCGCGAGGAGTGGGCGGAATCGAACTACAACTTTCCCGTTCAGTATAACGCGGACATAGAGTCCAAGGCGTTTATCGGCTGGGCGGGCCTGGCACTTTTTGACGAGGATGTGGATGTAATCAAGCTGGCTACCGAGTACGCCTACCAGTATCAGGTATATTCCGAGGCCTGCGGAAGATGCGCTCCGGGCAGATGGGGCGGCAGGATTTTATACGATTTGTTCGACAAAATCGCCAGGGGTGAGGGCGAGTGGGGTGATGTGGAACACCTAAAAGAGGTCAGCTCCACCATGATAGAGACCAGCAAATGTGAAATAGGCAAAACCGTCCCAAAGCCGCTGCTGGATGTGCTGAACTATTTTGAAGATGAGATAAGAGAACTTATAGAGCAAAAACGCCCATCGAAATACTACAACGACGAAAACATAAACTATATATCAAAAGTCACGGCTCCTTGCATGGATGCCTGTCCTTCGCACGTTGACATACCCGCATATATTGAAGGGGTCAGGGATTTGAGGTTCGATTACAGCGTTCAGGCCACCAGGAAAACCATGCCTTTGGCCCATACCTGCGGCCGTGTCTGTCCGCATCCGTGTGAGGATGAGTGCAGGCGGGCAAACCTGGATGAGCCGATATCCATTATGGAGCTTAAAAGAGTGGGCGCAGATTTTGAGACGGACCACGGGCTTTTCTGGCTACATCCAAAAGAGCCAAAACCCCTTAACGGCAAGAAGGTGGCTATCGTAGGTGCCGGTCCTGCCGGACTTACCGGAGCATACTACCTTGCTATGGAGGGTGTGGCGAGCGATGTGTATGACGAGCTGCCGGTTCTTGGAGGAGAGGTGGCTGTGGGCGTGCCAGAATTCAGGATGCCCGTTGACAAATACAATGTAGATATAGGAGCTGTTGGGAGTTTGGAGGGCGTGAACTTCATCACCGGCAAAAGGGTCACCGCAGATGATATGAGAGAGTTCGAGAAAAATTACGATGCCATACTGATAGCTACGGGAACCCGGATATCCAAAAAGATAAGGGCGAAAAACGAGCGTGAGGAGATAAGGGGTTACTGGCCGGCCATCAACTTTTTGGACTGTATAAACCTCTATGTAAAATACGGCATACCGGCTCCAAAGGAGATTTTGGAAAAGAACAACCTCCCTACCGACAAACCATATGTGGATTTAACCGGCAAAACGGTGGTCTGCGTGGGAGGGGGCTTTACCTCTTTGGACGTTGTAAGATGTGCCGTAAGGGCAAACGCTGACAAGGTGGTAATGCTTTATCGCCGTGATGAGGCCACCATCATAAAAAACACCACTTACGAGGAGTATCACGAAGCGGTGGAAGAGGGAGTGGAGTTTATCTTCTACTCTGCCGTGGAGGAGATAATAACGGATGAGAACGACAACCTCAAGGCTTTGAAAATCAACAGGTTCGAGCTGGTTCCAGACCCTGATGGAGGAAGGCCGCAGCTTAAGAAGATTGAGGGGGCGGATTTTGTGATGGAGTGTGACATACTGGTGCCCGCGGTAAGCCAGAGCGCCGATTTGTCGCATCTGCCACCCGAGTGGGAGATAGAGTTGACAAGCTGGGGAACTATAAAGACGGATGGCAAGACCTATATGAGCTCCAGAAAAGGGGTCTTTGCGGCTGGAGATTGCGAATATGGCCCTATGACCATAGTCAACGCCGTAGGCCAGGCCAAAAGGGCCGCATCCGTTATGAGCAGGTATGTGCAAAGCGGTGAGATTACCCTGACGGACGAGGAGATTATGGAGGACCACTTACGGTCTTTGAAAGTTTATGACAAAAAAGAGAAGATAAGAGGCTGGATGCCCGGACTTCCCAGACAAAAGGGTGAGATTTTGAGCGTGGAGGAGAGGAAGCACAGTTACCTGGAGGTAAATCTGGGGCTTACGCAGGAGCAGGCTGTCGCCGAGGCGGAGAGGTGTATGAGATGTTACTATATCGCCATGGTTGCGGTTTAAGGACTGGTAATGGTTAAGTTCTATATAGACGGTAAAGAGGTTGTGGCAAACAGGGGTGAGACCATTTTGCAAGTAGCCAGACGGGAGGGTATCTATATCCCTACCATGTGCTATCTTAGCAAAGTCAAACCCATCGAGTCATGCAGGCTTTGCGTGGTGGAGGTAGAAGGCGTGGAGGGCTTCGTGCTTAGCTGTCAGACACCGGCCACTCCGGATGCCAGGATTACAACAGATTCCAAAGAGCTTTATGAGCACAGACAAAACATTATGAAGCTGTATGATGTGAACCATCCTTTGGAATGTGGAGTATGCGATAAAAGCGGTGAGTGCGATTTACAAAATAAAAATTTGGAGTTCAGGGTGGACTCCCAGGAGTTCAGCGCCAGGGACCAGTATCGCCCCATCCAGGACTGGAACTATCTGCAGTATGACCCATCCCTGTGTATTTTGTGCGAGAAGTGCGTTCATGTATGCAACGAGGTAATCGGGGACGACGCTATAGAAATAGAGTATGGGGGATACAAGTCGAGAATCATTCCAAAAGATGCGGAGACGCTTGATTGCACCTGGTGTGGGGAGTGCGTGGCCGTCTGTCCCGTGGGTGCTTTTATCAGCAAAGACTTCAAATACAGCGCCAACGCCTGGGAGCTTGACCGCATCCCGGCGGCCTGCGCCCACTGCAGCGCCTCGTGCCACCTCTACTATGAGACGAAGCACAGCTCCATAGAAAATCCCGAGCCAAAAATCTACCGGGTAAAAAACGAGTTCGAGTTCGAGACGCTCTGCGGAGCCGGAAGGTTTGGATTCGATTTTGAAAACCGCGAGGCCAAAAAGGATGAAGAAGCTTTCAAAAGGGCGATAGAGGCTTTTAAAAGAGCCGATACGATTAAGTTTACCTCCTTTATAACCAACGAAGAGGCTTTGCTGCTTCAAAAGATGAAAGAGAGGTTTGGATACAGGCTTGTAAACGATGAGGCCAGAGCCTATCAGAGGTTTTTGGAAAACTTCTCCCAATACAGCGGAAAGTCGCTCTATACCCCTTCTTTGTACGATATCGAGGACAGCGATTTCATCATCTTGATGGGCAGCTTCATATCCAGCGACAACCCGGCCGTCAGATACGCTATGACCGTATCGCAAAAGAGGCACAGAAGCGAGATTGTAAATTTTCATCCGGTTGAGGATGATTTGTTGAAGCCCGTGGTGACGAAGTTCGTAAAGCATGAGGTTGGAAGCGAGGAGGCGGCTTTGTCGATGCTCGTGGATATACTTTGTGACGAAGATGCCAAAAAAAGAGCCGGCAAAGAGTGGCTTGAGAGTTTTGATATCGGATATCTGAGCGCTGAATCCAATATCGGCGAGGAGGAGATAGAGGATATCCTAAAAAGGCTCAAGATGAAAAAGAGGCGGGGGGCCAAACGGTTTACCCTCATTTTGGGCGAGGACCTCTACACCCACCCAAGGGCTGAGAACCTGGCTAAGCTGGCCGGGCTCGTAGACAGGTTCAGCGAATTTGACGTGATGCTTATACCCCCTAAGACAAACACCCTTGGAGTGGCTTTGATATGCGATTTGGATGAGGAAGAGGGAGAGTTCAGTATAGGATACAACCAAAAAGGGGACTTTACGCTGAGCGCTCTTGGAGATGGAGACCTGGATATGCCGGCTCTTAATCAGCAGGAGGGGACCTTTACCAATATAGACAGAAGAGTGGTTCCAACCAACGTGGCCCTTCCATACGAGGGATACGTACTAAACGATATAGCCAAAGAGCTTGGCGTAAGCGACAAGGAGTATACGATAGAGTATACCAAAGAGCTGCCAAAAGAGAAGGGATATAAAGAGATAGAGTTCGATGAGCTGGATAACGAGTTTTTAAACGACGGCACCGAGAAAAGAGGATATGAGCTGGAGATAAAAAAGGTGAATTTGAGCCGAAAGAACATAGAGCCTATAGAGGAGCTGCCGGAGTTCAACGGAACCGTTATCTACAGATGCGAACCGGTTTTACAGTTCAGCCCCTTTACCAACAAAGCGCATCAGCTAAGAACAAAAGGCAAACTGTATGCAAGTGAAACATTTTTGAATGATTTGGGCTTAAAAGAGGGCGATAAAGTTAATATTCAAAAAGATAATATTACAATTTCGATAGAAGTGGAACGAGACGGTTTTATCGCCTCGGGTGCCTATCTTGGCAGATTCGATAAAAATATCGATACGGAGAGTCTTTTTAAAGATTACAGATTTACCGAAGTAAAGATACAGAAGGTGTGACATGGAGAGCGCATTTGTTATAGAGACCATTATCAAAATTCTGGTTGTGCTTGGACTGTTTTCGGCCCTTGCAGGTTTTGCCACATATGTGGAGAGGAAGGTTCTGGCCTTTATGCAAAGAAGGCTTGGACCTATGCATGTGGGGCCCTGGGGGCTTTTGCAGGTGTTGGCAGACGGTATAAAGCTCTTTACAAAAGAGGATTTCATACCCCAGGGGGCAAACAGAATCATATTTATGATAGCCCCTGTCATCACGGCGGCCTCGGCTTTTATAGCCATGGCGGCTATTCCCATGTTTCCGGAGTTTACCATCGGCGGATATACGGTAAGACCGATAATATCCGATATAAACGTGGGCCTGCTTTTTGTGCTGGGTGTGATGGCGATAGGGCTTTATGGGCCTTTGCTGGCCGGTATGGCTTCGGGCAACAAATGGTCCTTGCTGGGTGCGGCCAGGACTGCGGTGCAGTTTCTAAGCTATGAGGTGGTTACGGGTCTTTCCGTGCTAGCTCCTGTTATGATTGTCGGCTCGCTCTCTTTGATAGATTTCAACAACTATCAAGCGGGTGGAATTTCCAACTGGCTCGTATGGAAACAGCCGGTGGCTTTCATACTCTTTTTGATAGCCGGTTTTGCCGAAACGAACAGAACCCCTTTCGATTTGCTCGAGCACGAGGCGGAGGTTATATCCGGATACGCCACGGAGTATAGCGGTATGAGATGGGGTATGTTTTTTATAGGTGAATACGCCAATATGTTTACGATTGGCTTTCTGGCAAGCCTTATTTTTCTTGGCGGTTTCAACGACCTTGGGTTTATACCGGGAGCCATCGCCATTTTGCTGAAAGTCTTTTTCTTTATATTTCTTTTTATCTGGGCCAGAGCCTCATGGCCTCATATAAGACCTGACCAGCTTATGTGGCTTTGCTGGAAAGTGCTGATGCCTATAGCCGTAATCAACGTGGTGATTACCGGTATCGTGATGATGTTTTAAGGGAGAGGGTATGAACGGATTGGAACAATTTAAAGACAGAAACGTATCTCAAAACTACTACAGAGTAAAAATCGAACCTTACCCTAAAACTCCGTGGGAGAGATTTAAAAGGGTTGTAAGAAGAAGTCTGAGGCTGGAGCTTTTCGTTGGATTGAAAATAACGCTTATGGAGATGCTTAGATTTAAAATCCATACGATACAGTATCCAAAAGAGAAACTTCCCATCAGCCCCAGATACAGAGCGGTTCACAAGCTCTTGAGACTTTTGGAAAGCGGAAATGAAAGATGCATTGGGTGTGGGCTTTGCGAGAAAATATGTATATCAAACTGTATCCGGATAGATACCAGGCCCGATGAGAATGGCAGAAAGATACCAACGGAGTATACGATAAACTTCGGAAGATGTATCTTTTGCGGCTACTGCGCAGAGGTATGTCCGGAACTGGCAATCGTCCATGGGCAAGACTATGAGCATGCCAGCGAACAGCGGGCGCAGTTTGCGTTAAAAGAGGATATGCTGACCCCTCTTGACAAACTCAAAGAGCAAAAAGAGTATCCAGGTTTCGGTGCGCCTACGCCAGCCGCCGATAAGTTGATTAAAAAAACGCCGTTAGCGTATTAAAGGTGAAAAGATGTATGAAGTAGTTGCCTTTTATCTGTTTGCAGCTTTGACTATTACCATGTTTACCATTACGGTCATGACGAAAAACGCCCTTTATGCCATGACCTCTTTGGCGGCGGGGATGATTTTTATCTCCGCGTTTTTCTTTTTGCTGGATGCGGACTTTTTGGGCGTGGTTCAGATAATCGTATACAGCGGGGCGGTAATGGCTGTATACGCCTTTGGTATGATGTTTTTGGATACGCTTAAAGATGTAAAAGAGAAAAACCCCTCCAAAAAAATCGTTTTTTTCCTGTCCGGAATGATTGCGCTGCTTCTGGTTATCATACTGTTGACTCCGATGATTTCCGATAAGGTCCAGGCGCTCTATCCTGTCAGCGACGAACTCGGCAACGCTGAGGCTGTAGGTATCGTGCTTTTTACCAAATACCTGGTTCCTTTTGAAGTGGCGGCCATAATGCTGCTTGTTGCCATGATTGCCGGCATCATTTTGGCGAGCAAAAGGATGGATGAGAGTATAACGCTGAAAGTCGATGAAGAGATTGAAAAAGAAGTAAAGGGTAGCCAATGATTACTCTAAATCATTATCTGGTATTAGCCGCGATACTCTTTAGTATTGCCTTGGTGGGAATTTTAAGAAGAAAGAACCTTCTGTTGCTCTTTTTTGCAACCGAAATAGCGCTTAACGCTATAAACATCGCTCTGGCCGCATTCTCCAAATACCTTGGGGATTTGACGGGGCAGCTGTTTGCGTTTTTTATAATTGCCATAGCCGCCAGTGAGGTCGCGGTTGGGCTGGGCCTGTTGATTATCTGGTATAAACGCACCGGAAACATAGACCTAGACAGTTTACAATCTATGAAATGGTAAGGGAACGGCGATGGAAAAATATTTATATATAGCACTTTTTGCACCTCTTGTAAGTTCACTGTTCGCAGCGCTATTCGCCACAAAGCCGAAAAAGCTTTTTGTAGGTATCGTGGCTTCCATACTGCTGTTTATCTCGTTTGTTAGCTCGGCCATACTTCTATCCTATCTGGCCGGTACGGAAGAGATTGTCAAGGTGACGCTGTTTGACTGGATAACCACCGGAAAGCTCAATATTCCCTTCGGTTTCGTCGTGGACGAGGTTTCCGTTATTATGATGGTTACAGTTACTCTGGTATCGACTCTGGTTCATATCTACTCTATCGGATATATGGAGCACGATAAAGGTTTCAACCGGTTTTTCAGTTATCTGTCCGCATTCGTATTCTCGATGCTAATACTTGTTATGAGCGATAACTTTGCCGGACTCTTCATAGGCTGGGAAGGCGTTGGGCTTTGCTCGTGGCTTCTTATAGGGTTTTGGTACTACAAAAAAGATGAGCCAAGGGAGGTCAATCCCTCCATTTCCCCTGCCTGGGCTGCCAACGAAGCGTTTATAATGAACAGGATAGCCGACCTTGGTATGCTTTTGGGTCTCTTTTTGATTTACTGGCATATAGGCTCTTTGCAGTATGATGTGGTTTTTGCCCATGTTGATATGTTCAGCATAAGCGTCATAACGCTTATGGGAATATTCCTCTTTATCGGAGCCATGGGTAAATCGGCCCAGTTTCCGCTCCATACATGGCTTGCAGACGCGATGGAGGGTCCAACCCCGGTTTCTGCGTTGATACACGCCGCGACGATGGTTACAGCGGGTGTCTACCTGGTTATCAGAAGTTTTCCTATCTATTCCCAAATTCCGGATATAGGATTTTATATCGCATGTCTTGGAGCGTTCGTGGCCGTTTTCGCAGCCTCTATGGCGCTGGTAAATACGGACTTGAAACGAATCATCGCATACTCGACGCTCAGCCAGCTGGGATATATGTTCGTTGCGGCAGGTCTTGAGGCATACTGGATAGCGCTTTTTCACCTTATGACGCACGCCTTTTTCAAAGCGCTGCTCTTTTTGGGCGCCGGTAACGTTATGCACGCTATGAACGACGAGCTCAACATCTTCAAGATGGGCGGCCTTTACAAGGTTATGAAGTGGACCGCGATTATGATGATTATAGCCTCTTTGGCACTCTCTGGTATCTATCCGTTTGCGGGCTTTTTCTCTAAAGATAAGATTCTTGAGGTTGCTTTTGACTCCGGACACTACCTGCTCTGGTTTACGCTCTGGGTCGGTGCGGGTATGACAGCGTTTTACAGCTTCAGATTGATTATGCTGGTATTTTTTGGCGAAGAGAGATATAAAAAATATGGATTCCATCCACATGAGGCTCCATGGTATATGCTGGCAGCAATGGCGCCACTGGCCGTTTTGGCGATAATCGCCGGATTTTTTGAGGAGCCTTTCGAGGAGTTCGTAACGAGGCTTCTTCCCGAATACCATTTCCATATCCACGGCATACTGACGGTGGCATTGGTGGGTCTTACAACTCTTATCGCTCTTAGCGGTATCGCCCTGGCGGTTTACAAATACTCCCACGGCGGATTTAGCGAGAAGTGGAAAGAGACGTTTATATACAAACTTCTGTATAATCAGTATTATATACCGATACTTTACGACAAACTCTTTGTCGAGCCTTATAAAGAGCTCTCAAAGATAGCCTGGAAAGAGCTGGATCTACGCATTGTGGACGCCACAGTGGATTTCATAGCCGGAGTTATCTACTCTACAGGATTTAAAGGCAGGGTTATACAAAGCGGTAATCTCTCTAAGATGCTTAGATGGATGGTGATAGGTTTACTGATACTGCTTATATTGGTAGTCGTTTATAGTATGGCAAGGTAAGGAGAGAGTTTATGGATCATATATTAACGTTGTTGGTATTGTTTCCCGCATTGGCTGCGATGCTGGGCTTTGTAGTGCATAAGGACAATATAAAAGCATATGCTATAACGGTAGCAGCTATCGAGTTTGTATTGTCGCTTGTTTTATGGTTCTCCTTTGATGCGAACAACGGCGGGTTCCAGTTTGTGGAATATCTTCCGCTTATTCCCAATTACGGTATCAGTTACTACCTCGGTGTGGATGGAATATCGCTATTTTTGGTAATTCTGTCGACATTTATCACCCTTGTGGGTTTCATCTCTTTGAACGTAAAGAAAAATCTTAAAAATATGCTTATCTCCCTGCTCTTTTTGGAGATGACGATGGTAGGGGTTTTCGTATCTTTGGATGCGATAGTCTTTTATGTGTTTTGGGAGCTCTCTTTGGTTCCG
>JAMOUF010000132.1 GCA_027068245.1 Campylobacterales bacterium
CCAGACGGCACGAAGCTTCCTTTTGCTTTGGTGGAGTTCTACTATAAAAACGACGAGCTTCACGACCCGCTTATAAACGACGAGCACGCCCTTATACTCGATCTGGCCCAAAGCGAGAGCGAGCTGGAGGAGTTAAAGAGGCTGGGTCGGGAGATAAACGTGATTTTAAAGAGCTTTTTCGACAAGGCCAATCTGAATCTGGTGGATTTCAAGGTGGAGTTTGGCCGGGATAAAGATGGTAAAATAGTATTAGCCGATGAGATAAGTCCGGACAGCTGCCGTTTTTGGGACAAAAGCAGCGGCCAAAAACTTGACAAAGACCTTTTCAGACACGACCTTGGGGATATCAAGGTGGCTTATGAAGAGGTGCTAAGAAGAATTACAGAAGTTATGGGGGTCTAAATGAAAGCTGTTGTAAACATATATCTTAAAGAGGGGGTTCTGGACCCTCAGGGAAAGGCGGTACATCACGCGCTGCACTCTTTGGGATTTAGAAATACCGAGGATGTGAGGGTTGGAAAACAGATTGTGCTGAACCTCAAAGGTGAGATGGACGAGAAGGAGGCCAGAAAAGAGGTGGAGGATATGTGCGAAAAGCTTCTGGCCAACACCGTCATAGAAGACTATACGATAGAGATAGTAAAATGAATGTCTCAATCATCCGTTTCCCCGGTACGAACTGTGAGTTCGACACGGAGTATGCCTTCAAAAAAATCGGGGCGAAGACCGACATAGTATGGCACAAAGAGGAGAGCCTGCCAAAAAATACCGACCTTGTGGTTCTGCCTGGCGGATTTAGTTATGGAGACTATCTAAGAAGCGGCGCTATCGCCAGGTTCAGTCCGGTTATGAAAGCGGTAAAGGAGTTTGCCGAAAAAGGCGGATACGTTCTTGGTATCTGTAACGGATTTCAGATACTTTTGGAGAGCCATATGCTCCCGGGTGCTATGAAACGAAACGAAAACCTCCACTTCATATCCAAATTTCAATATATCAAAGTGGTCCATAACGACAACAAATTCTTGTCAAAAACCAAAAAAGGCGAGGTGTTAAACATACCTATCGCCCATGCGGAAGGCAACTACTTTGTAGATGACGAGAAACTGAAGCAGATGCACGAAAAGGGACAGATACTGCTAAAATACTGCACCAAAGAGGGCGGGTATGACAATCCAAACGGAAGTGTCGAGGCGATAGCGGGCATTTGCAACGAAAACAGAAACGTTTTTGGGCTGATGCCCCATCCGGAGAGGGCATGCGAGGGAATTTTGGGAAGTGAGGACGGCATAAAGATGATAGAAGGATTTATGCATTAAAGCTCTTATACTCCTTTTCCCCCTCTTTTTGCACGCCCTCTCCCTTGGATATTGGGAAGAACCATCTCAAAAGATTTTCAAAAACCAGATTTTTGCCGTAAACCTTTTTTTTGTTTCCAATACCCCAAATCCAAATATAAGGCTAAGTGGCGGAAAAAATGTGAAACTCATATATCAGTCCTCCCTTCAGCCGGCCGATATCTATAAAAAAAAGACCTACTATTTTAAAGCCATGGGAGAGGAGTTGGTTTTGCCAAAGGCTGTTGTAAAAGACAGCCTGACATTTACCATCCCCTCAAAGAGAGTTAGAGCAAACATCCTAAATCCTCCGGACAATTTTTGCAATGTATTGGCAAAGGATCTGAATGTTATGAATTTTGAAAGCGTCCAATACTCCAAGAACAAAAATCTGGTCGTTATGAAAATAGTGACGCATTTGGGTAATTTGGAGGATTTCAGTCTGAGAGACTCTCTCAAAGAGGAGGTTAAAAGCATAAAAAGGGATTTTCCAAAAACCCAGATCATATACTATACCATCTTGCCAAACACCCTGCATAAACTCACATTCAGCTATTTCAATCTCAAAAAAAAAGAGTTTGAGACAAAGAGTTTCAAAATACGGGTAAAAGACGAGAGCGTCAGCACCCAAAGCGACATAAAACCCTCCCAGGATAAAAACAGAAAGATAAAGATGGCTATATTTATTGGCCTTGGGATAGTTTTGCTTGCGGGAGCGCTTCTTAAAAAGAGCTTTTTTACCGCCCTGTTGGCTCTTGCATCTCTTGGATATGGGCTATATATGTTGATGCCTATGAAGAAGGTCTGTGTTAAAGAGGGGGCAAAAATATTGATACTTCCAACCCAAAAAAGCACCGTTTTTAAAATCAATACAAACAAAAGAGTATACGAGGAGCTTGGCCGGGCCAATGGGTATGTGAAGATTAAACTTTCAAAAGAGAAGATAGGATGGATAAAAGATGAAGATAGCTGCAAAAATTAGAGGGCTCTATGCGGCTGTGGTCATAACTTTCTTTGTCAGTTTGAATATAGCCGCGTTTTTGGTCTTTCCGAAAAAACAGTATAAAAAGATAAAACGGTTTTTTACCAACGCCATACTCAAAGCACTTGGTATAAAACTGATAGTAGAGGGCGAGCCTGACAAAGAGGCCAAGATGATTATAATGAACCACAGCAGTTTTATCGACATCCCCGTTATCGAGGCAACTTATCCGGATGATATTGTCTGGGTTGCCAAAAAAGAGCTCTTTGAGATACCTTTTTTCGGCCTTTTGCTGAAACTTCCGGATAACATAAGGCTTGACAGGGAGAATAGAAGA
>JAMOUF010000133.1 GCA_027068245.1 Campylobacterales bacterium
GATCATATGCGGTGCTTGGAGGAAATATATATATATCCAGGTTCCCAAAATCCACCTGGTTCAACCGCTCTATATATTTTCTCGTGCTGAGCCTTGTGTGGTTCATTTTGAAATTTGCCGCCAATATCATAATCAATCCTCTACCATCAAAGCTTTGATACCTGGCAGCTCCTTGCCCTCGAGCACTTCGAGACTTGCTCCACCACCTGTGGAGATAAATGTCATCTCCTCGTCCACTCCGGCTTTGGATACCAGTGCGGCAGTATCGCCGCCGCCTATCACCTTTATGGCGTAACTTTCGGCCACATAGTGGGCCAGCTTGATGCTTCCTCTGGCAAATTTATCTATCTCAAACACCCCCATGGGCCCGTTCCAGATGATTGTCTGAACGTCGTTTAGCACCTCTCTAAAAAGTCTTACAGAGGCAGGGCCGATATCCAGTCCCATCCATGTTGGTGGAATCTCCTGATAGGTAACATATTTTATAGGTGCTGTCTCGCTCATCTCAGGAGCTACCACAAAATCCACCGGCAAATAGAACTTCACCCCCTTCTCTTTGGCCTCTTTCATAATATTTCTGGCCTCCTCCAAAAGCTCATCCTCAACCAGAGATTTCCCAACCTCATAACCCAAAGCTTTCAAAAAGGTAAAGGCCATCGCCCCGCCCACGATCATCTTGTCCACCTTTGGAATGAGGTTTACCAGCGCTCCGAGCTTGCTTGAGACCTTGCTTCCGCCAATTATCGCCAAAAAGGGCCTTGTTGGGGACTCAAGAAGTTTGTAAAGATATTTTATCTCTTTTAACAGCAAAAACCCCGCCGCCTTGTGGTCAGAGTCGTAAAACCTTGTGATAGCCTCCACAGATGCATGCGCTCTGTGGCTTACGCCAAAGGCGTCGTTTACGTAAAACTCACCAAACTCGCTCAGTTTTTTCGCAAATTCCGGGTCGTTTTTCGTCTCTCCCGGCTCAAATCTCAGGTTCTCCAGCAAAAGCACCTCTCCCGGTTTCAAGGCTTTAAACTTACTTTTTGCATCCTCTCCCACCACATCTTTTGCCATTATAACCTCCTCTTTTAAGAGGTTCTGCAGCCTTTTGGCGACGGGTTTTAGCGAGTATCTCTCATCATAGCCCTTTGGCCTGCCAAGGTGGCTGCCTAAAACCACTCTGCACTCATGGTCCAGGCAGTAGCGTATGGTGGGTAGCGCTTCTCTTATTCTTCTATCATCCGTAATATTTCCAAACTCATCCATAGGAACATTGAAATCACATCTTATAAACACACTGCATCCCGCATAAAGATCCAGCTCTTTTATAGATTTTATATGCATCACTCTCCTTTACTTATAAACTTTGCCATATCCAAAAGCCTGTTGGCATAACCGTATTCGTTATCATACCAGCTCATCACTTTAACCAAGTTTTTATCTACCACCTGCGTAAGGTCTACCGCCACTATAGAGCTTAAGGGTGAGCCTAAAAAGTCCCTTGAGACTCTGAACCTCTCATCGATTCCCAAAATATTCGCAAAATCGCCCAAACTGGCATCTTTAAACAGCCGGTTAACCTCCTGGACGCTCACATCTTTTTCCACCAACACGGACAGATCCATCATGCTTACATCCTCCACCGGCACCCTTACGCTTCTGCCGTCAAATTTATTCTTGAGGTTTGGCAAAACCTTGTAAATGGCCTTTGCGGCTCCCGTGGTAGTGGGAATGATGTTTACCGCCGCGGCCCTTGAGCGTCTTATATCTCTTTTATGGTCGCTGTCAAGCAGGTTCTGGTCTATTGTATAACTGTGGATAGTCGTCATCAGCGCCTTTTTTATGCCAAAATGCGTATCCAGCAAATAGGCTATAGGAGCCAGGCAGTTGGTGGTACAAGAGGCGTTGGATATAATCTTTTCGCCTCTATACAATTTATGATTTATCCCATAGACATATGTAGGGGTATCATCCACAGCAGGAGCGGAGATAATCACTTTTTTGGCGCCTTTAAGATGCGAGGAGGCAAGCTCTTTGCTTAAAAATTTGCCTGTGGACTCTATTACCACATCTATATCTTTAAAAGGTATTTTTTCCACTTCAGCCTCGCTGGAGTAGAATATCTTTTTATCATCTATAAAAATAGATTTATCGTCACTTTTTACATCTTTGTCAAACTCCAGGTGCGCCGAATCAAATTTCAGCAAATAGGCGGCCATTTGGGGATTCATAAGGTCGTTTACAGCCACAATCTCCACATCTTTCCGTCTAAAAGCCTCTCTTACAACCGCCCTGCCTATTCTTCCAAATCCGTTTACAGCAACTCTAACCAATTCAAGCCCTTAAAAGAATTTGAAAAATTTTATCCAAAAAAGATATAATCTAAGATAAAAAGAGATTATGAAAGTAGCAATTTTTGGCGGAAGTTTCGACCCACCCCATATAGGCCATATCCAGATTGTACAAAAGGCACTGCAAAGCCTGGATATTGATATCATAATCGTCGTTCCCACATATCTCAACCCCTTTAAAAGCTCATATGCGGCTCCACCAAAACTTAGATTACGGTGGCTTAAAAAGATATTTCTAACTCAAAAAAAAGTGGTGGTAAGCGATTTTGAGATAAGAAGAAACCGGCCCACATACGCCATTGAGACAGTTAATTACATAAGAAAAAAATACAGGCCAAAAAAGATATACTACATAATAGGCAGCGACAACCTTCCCACGCTTCACAAATGGAAAAACTACCCAAAACTGAAAAAACTTGTGGAGTTCGTTGTGGTAACCAGACCCGGATACAGATACAAAACCAGGTTTAAAACCATCAGGCTGAATGTGGATATCTCCTCCACGAAACTTCGCAAAAAGCCGATAAAAAGATATCTTCCAAAGATAGTGGCATGGGAAATCGTGAGGTTTTACAAGAGAAAGAATAGAGCTTTTAAAAGACCCTAATATTAAATAAACACAAATTTGTTTTATTTATGCGTTCCGGTATTGGGAAAGTTAAGAATATAAATAATTATCCCTATCACACCGGCTAATAAAATATACGCTGCAATTTTTTCCATCTATTTTTCCTTTTTCAAATCTTTCAACAGTCTGTCCTGGTGCTTATCGATAGACTTAATCTTAAAAGATACAAATATTGCGATAATCAATCCGATACCCGTTAATAAGATTATATCATTACTGACTTTTTTTTCCAAAATTGCATAAATACTCCATACAATTCCACTTAAAATCGCCAAAAGAATATTTTGATAAAATCTTGCATATCTTTCCAGCCGTTCAATCTCTTTTTGTAATTTCTCTTTATTACCCAAATGAAAAACTCTTATTGATATGGTAAATTATTCCCTGTTTTGAATAATCTCTTTTAAAAAATCCTCTATCTGATATTTTTTTCTATACGCATCGGTCATAAGGTGTATCAAGATATCACCCAGATCCACCACAATCCACTCATCGCCCTCCTGAACCTTCAAAAACTGCTCCCCTTTGGGTTTAAGTTTATCTTTTAGATGGTCCAGCAGTGCGGCGGTATGCTTATCGCTCAGCGAAGTGGCTACAACCACCCTGTCTACAAAGTAGTCACTTTTGGAGGTATCGATAATCTCCACATTCTCGCCCTTCTTATCCTCTATAACCTCTTTTATATCTTTTGCCCTTTTATCTATCATCTACATCCTTTTTTTCGCTTCAATTCCGAGCAACCCAAGCCCTACCCTGATACTCATAGCAACCACCAAAAAAAGTTTCAGATATCTGTCTTCAAACTCCGTGCCTATCACTTTGTGCCTGTTGTAGAAACTGTGAAACTGGGAAGCGAGGAATTTCAGATACTCTGTTACCCTTTGCAGCTCCCTTTTTTTGAAGGCATCCTCCAAAATTTCCGGTAGCAAAAGGGCGTTGAAAAGCAGGTCTTTGGCGTCCTCGTTAAGTCCTTTCAACTCCTCTTCTATCACATCCTCTACGCTTTTGCCAGCCTTTTCAAAGACCGAATGCACCCTTGCATGTGCGTAGTTGATATAATATACCGGATTTGAGGAGTCCTCCTTTTTAAGCAGGTCCACATCGAACTCCAGATGCGTATCGCTCTTTTTTGTAAGAAATACGAACCTCAAAGCATCGGCACCTATCTCCTCCACCACATCTCTCATCAAGATGAAATTACCGGCCCTTTTACTCATCTTATATGGCTCGCCCCCTTTTAAAAGACTTACCATCTGTGCCAAAATTATCTCGAGTCTGCTCTCATCAAATCCCAAAAATTTCACGGCCGCTTTGACACGGGCGATATAACCATGGTGGTCCGCCCCCCAGATATTTATATATCTGTCAAATTGGCGTTCAAATTTATGGTAGTGGTAGATTATATCGCCGGCCAGGTATGTGGGCCTGCCGTCTTCTCTTACCACAACCCGGTCTTTTTCATCCCCATACTGTGTCGATTTCAGCCAAAGCTTTCCATCCTTTTCATAAACGGCGCCGTTTTTTCTTAAAATCTCCAGCACCTCATCCCAACGCTTATAAAGCTCTCTTTCACTGACGAATGAGTCAAACTCTATGCCGATGGAGGCCAAATCCTCCTTTATAAGTTCCAGCATCTTCTCTTTGGCCCAAAGTGCCAGGCTCTCTATAACCGATTCATCCCCAAACGCCTCCTTGCCAAAAACCTCCAGGGCCTCCTTTGCCAAATCCTTTATATATTCGCCTCTGTAAAACTCCTGAGGCCACTCCACCTTCATCCCAAGCAGCTCTTTAACACTTAGATATACCGAGAGTCCAAGAAGGTATATCTGGTTTCCGGCGTCGTTTACATAATACTCCTTGACTATCTCATAGCCCAGATGTCTTCCTATCCTTGCAAGGGCATCCCCAATCACAGCACCCCTGGCGTGACCTATATGCAGCGGGCCCGTTGGGTTCGCGCTGACGAACTCCAGCAAAATCCTCTCATTTCGCTCATCAGCTCCAAACCGCTCCTCGTTTTTCAAAGCCCAGGTGGCGTATTGGTTTAAAAAATCTTCGCTGAGTTTGAAGTTCACATACCCTTTTACCGGCTCAACCCTTTCAAATATCGGGCTTTTCTCGAACTCTTTCGCCAACTCCTCGGCGATGAGCATAGGATTTTTTCTAAGCTCTTTAGCCAAGGCGAATGCCACGGGAGTGGCGTAATGGCCAAATTTTTTCTCTTTAGGTTTTTCTAAAACGATGCTTTTATTCAGATGTTTACCAAGTTCTTGCTGAACCTTTTTTTTCAATCTCTATCCTTTTGCAAAAAGCTTACGCTTTTTGCTCGGTGGAAGTGGTGTTTGTCGTAGTTGTTGAAGCGCTTTTATCCTCTACCTCTTTTTTGGGAGCCGAAACCTCTTCATCCTCCTCTTTCATGGCCTTCTTGAAGTTTTTTATACCGCTTCCAAGACCCTTTGCAAGCTCTGGAATCTTCTTCGCACCAAAAAGCAATACTACAATCGCTAAAATAATCAGTAATTCCGGCATACTTGGCATACCCATGAAATCTCCTTTAATTTATTATGTAAAATAATACTAAAACTTTCTTAAATTAGTTATTTATCCAAAATTTAATAAACTCCTCAATCTCGAGGTAATCTTTTTTAAGCCTCGCCACCTTCGCCAAAGCCAGCATAAGCTCTTTTGATTTTTCCAGATTCTCGTTTATGAGGATGAACTCGTATTTTGGCATATACTCTATCTCTTTTTTGGCGTTTTGAAGTCTTTTTTCTATCGTCTCCTCATCGTCGATTCCTCTTTGCTTCAAACGCCTTTTTAGCTCGCTCATAGTGGGCGTGGTGACAAATACCGAGGTAGTGATTTTTTTCAAAGGGGTCTTCATAATGGCCTCAAACCCCTGCACGTCGATATCGAATATAACAAGTTTGCCTTCACTGAGCGCCTTTTGAACCTGTTCTATGGAGGTGCCGTAGTAGTTGCCATGCACGTTGGCCCACTCTAAAAAAAGACCTTTTTTTATCCCTTCCTCAAACTCCTCTTTCGTAACGAAATAGTAGTCCACACCCTCTATCTCTCCCTCACGCTTTGGCCTGGTGGTGGTAGAGATACTGAAATAGACATCGTCGAACTCTTTTAAAATCTCTTTTATCAGGGTGCTCTTTCCGCTTCCGCTGGGTCCGGATACGATTAGACAGGCCCCTTTTTTAAACATCATCTCTATCCGGATAACTTATTTTTATAGTTATATCTATCTTCATACCGTCAAGAATCTTTTTGATACTGGCAATATCGAGTCTTTTCAGTTCATCTTCTATATCGGATAGTGAATTAACCGGCTCATCCGGCACCTTTTGACTAAAATCCTCACTTTTAGCTTCCGTAAAAATATTTTCCTCTTTCAAAGGAACAACCCCGGGCTCGGGTTCTGGTTCGATTTGAGGCTCCGGTTCGCCGATTTTCAAGCTCTCCTCAAAACTACTCTTCTCTTGATCGAAGGCCGAAAAATCAACTCTTTCATCCAAAGCGGGTTCATCTTGGGATAATAGCTGGGAGACCTCCTCTACATCGTCCTCTTTCAAAACGCCGCTTTTTTCCAGATTTTCGGTAACGAAAGGAGATTCCTCTTCCACCTCCTCCTCTATCTCCACGATTCTCTCTTCCTCGAACAAAGGGGCACTCTCTTCCAGCACAGGTTCCTTTTCTTCCAACAGCTCATCTCTCTCCTCATTGGCCTTTAAAAACTGCTCCAGCTCGGAACCCCCCTCCTCTTCTACCAGCGGCAGGGTCTCTTTTTGGCTCTCTATCTCGCTTCTGACTTTTCTTAACACCTCTATAAGGTCGGTAGGCAAAAAGGGCTTTGAGAGAACAAAGTCGAAATTGTCGAATTTGTCGCTTTTCGATGAGGTGATGATACCTATTTGATAATATTTTATATTCTGGTTTATATCGTGCAGAAAGTTTTCGTCATACATCTCGTCGTCTATGACAACCACCTCATACTTTCCAGAAGGCAGGTCATATACGCTTTCGCACTCCTCTATCTCAAATCCCGCCTTCGGCACGCTCATCTGCATCATTCTCGAAACAACAGGGTTTTTATTTATCAGTAGTAGTCTCATTTCACGCTCCATTTTTTGTTATTTTATACTTTTTTTGCTTTAATATCATAAAAATTAAGGATATATATGAAAAAATTGCTAATATTATCGATTTTTTGCACCTTTTTGTTAAGCTCCCAGCTCTTTTTCACCCCTTTTGAGTCCCAAAAAGCGTTAAAAACCATCATAAAAGAGATAAGAGGTGCAAAAAGCCGTATAGATATAGCCATGTACAGCTTTACCAACAAAAAACTTGCAAAGGAGCTTAAAAACGCGGCCAGAAGGGGCGTAAAAATTCAAATAATTTTCGACAGCGACCAAAACCTAAAAAGCAGATACTCCCAGATAGGATATCTGGCAAAATATAGAAATATCCAGATATTTACTTTAAGTGGAAAAAGAATCAAAGATAGCGAAAATTTTGGAAGAATGCATATAAAAATGGCCCTTATCGACAACAAAACACTGATTTTCGGCTCGGCGAACTGGACCAACTCGGCTTTTAAAAGAAATTACGAGCTTATATATATCGTAAAAGATTACGCATTGGCAAAAAAGGCTCTTAAATATTTCAATCGGCTGTTGAAAAAATCAAAGCTCTACTAAGGTGCCGCCTCTAAGCTCAAAAACCCTGTCGCACCTCTTTGCGAGATTTCGGTCGTGCGTAACTAAAAAAAGCGCTCTCTCGCCACCTTTTACATACTCAAAAACCGTATCCATCACCTCTTTTGCCGTCTTGTCGTCGAGATTTCCCGTAGGCTCGTCGGCAAATATGATTTTCGGTCTTTTCGTAAGCACCCTGGCAACGCTTACACGCTGCTGCTCCCCGCCGCTTAGTTCGGAGGCTTTTTTGTGGATTACATGGGCTATATTGAATTTTTCTATTAGCTCATTATCGATATCCTGTTCGCCAAGATATGCGCTTACCAACAGATTCTCGTATGCGGTGAACCCTTTGAAAAGATAGTGGGCCTGAAAGATTATTCCCACAAGATAGCGTCTGATTTTCAGCAGCTCTTTTTTTGGAAGGGAGTATATATCTTTTCCAAAGAGATAGACCCTTCCCTTTTGGGGTTTTAAAAGTGTGGAGAGAATATGCAAAAGTGTGGATTTGCCACTTCCGCTCACACCGATAATGGCTACGGACTCTTTTGGATTGAGCTCCAAAGAGATGTTTTCAAACAGTGTGTAGTCATATGAGTGGGAGATATTTTGAGCTTGAAGAAGAGCCAAAGCCCTTCTCCTATTTCATCTGCGCCGCTACTTCCGCCGCAAAATCGTCCTGTTTCTTCTCTATACCCTCGCCAAGTTCAAATCTTACGAATCTTACTATCTTAGCCTCGCCACCGGCGGCTTTTGCAGCCTCATCCAGCACCTGCTTGACGGTTTTTTTGTCATCTTTTACGAATTTTTGGCCAAGAAGGGTGTTCTCTTCGATGAACTTCTTGATTTTACCGGGAATTATCTTTTCTATGATGTTTTCCGGCTTGCCCTCTTTTATAAGTTGGGCTGCGGCAATCTCTTTCTCTTTTTCTATCACTTCAGCCGGAATCTCACTCTCATCCAGATATTTTGGATTCATAGCCGCGATATGCATCGCTATATCTTTCAAAAGGTCTTTGATGGCGTCGCAAACCTGTGGTTTGTCACACACGGCCGCCACTATAACGCCTATCTTTCCACCCATATGCAGATAGCCGTTTACTACGCCGTTACCCTCCACGCAGATTCTGTCAAATCTTCTAACGACGATATTTTCGCCGATTTTGGCGATTTCGGCCTTCATAAACTCTTCGAAGGTGGCTCCATCAATCGTGGTTTTGTAAAGTTCCTCCACGCTCTCTATCTCACTTTCTGAGATATGTTTTTTGATGGTATCCACCAAGGTTTTGAAATTTTCGTTTTTCGCCACGAAATCGGTCTCGGAGTTTACCTCCACGATAGTGGCGCATTTGTAATCGGGGCTGACCTCAACGGCTATAGTTCCCTCGCTGGCTACTCTGTCGGCCTTCTTGGCCGCTTTGGCTATACCTTTTTTTCTAAGGATCTCTATAGCCTTATCCATATCGCCGCCGGACTCTTGCAAAGCCTTTTTGCAGTCCATCATTCCGGCGCCAGTTCTCTCCCTTAGCTCTTTTACCTGTGCTGCAGTTACCGCCATTACTTCTCCTCCTCTGTTACTTCTTCTTGTGCCGCCTCTTCGGCCTCTCCCTCTTCAACGGCCTCTTTGATAATCTCCGCTTTCTCCTCTTCGGTAGCAGGCGCGACTTCCTCTTCCTCGCCCTCTGCTCCTTCAAGTTCCTGCTCTCTTAGCTCTTTACCCTCGATAATCGCCTCCGCCATCTCTTTGCAAAAGAGCTGTATACTTCTTATAGCGTCGTCGTTTCCGGGAATCGGATAGTCTATAAGGTCAGGGTCGCAGTTCGTATCAAGGGGAGCGACGATAGGAATATGGAGTTTGTTTCCCTCTTTAACGGCGATATGCTCTCTTACTGCATCTATGATAAACAGCATATCCGGAAGCTTTTTCATATCCCTGATACCGCCTAAAAATTTCTCCAGTTTCTCTTTTTTTCTTCTTAGCATCAACGCCTCTTTTTTGGTAAGAAGGTCGATTTGGCCGTTTTTCTCCATATCTTCTATAACTTCAAGCTTTCTTATCGATTTTCTTATAGTGTTGAAGTTGGTTAGGGTTCCACCCAGCCATCTTGAGTTCACATATGGCATCCCGGCCTTTTTCGCATACTCTTCTATAGCGTTTTTAGCCTGTTTTTTCGTTCCTACGAACAAAATGGTCTTACCCTCTTTTGCCGCGTCTCTTACCACGTTGTATGTATATCTGAAATACCTGAGCGTCTTTTGCAGGTCGATGATGTGAATATTCTTTCTCACACCGAATATAAAAGGTTTCATCTTGGGATTCCATCTTCTTGTCTGATGGCCAAAGTGAACGCCGCACTCCAGCAAATCTTTCATCGTTACCATTGTTTCTCCTTGTTTTTTTAGGTTTTTGCCTCCGCACTCATCAACAGATTTACTCTGCAACCCTTCAAGGATTAGTGCGTGTGTATTAAAAGGCGATGGATTTTATCAAAAAAAAGCTTATTCGAAAATAAATTTTTCACCAAACTCCGGCTTGAGGTCGTCAAGCCACATGGCATTCTCGTCATATTTGGCAAAAAAGGGAACATCCACCAGCCTGGTATCCTTTGCCTGAATCATACTCAGCACAAACACCTTTTTACCGCCAACACGGCTTACGCCGCTTACGGCCACTTTGCCGGGAGTTGCGCTCATACTGGGTCCTCTTACGGTTCTTGCAAGCCCGCTTACTGAACTTATGGCCTCTTTGTAAATCTCCCAGGCCCTTGCCAAAGGCACTCCAAAATAGTGCTGCGCTCCCGTATCTCTGG
>JAMOUF010000134.1 GCA_027068245.1 Campylobacterales bacterium
ACCCAAACCTCTTATCCGGATAAAAGTTTATTTAACAATTACTTAATTATTTATAGTTATATTTTCATTTATGAAAAGAAAAATATTACTACTGGAAGACGACATACTTTTGGCTCAGACACTAATCGACATATTGGAAGATAGCTACAGTATAGAACATGCAAAAAACGGTCTGGAGGCTCTGGAGAAAAACTTCAACAAAAATTACGACCTCTACCTTCTTGATATAAACGTTCCCAGACTGGGCGGAGATGAGTTTTTAAGGCATCTAAGGGAGAAGGGCGATACGACCCCGGCCATTTTCATAACCTCTTACAACACCATCGAGAAACTAAAAGAGGGTTTTGCCATAGGGGCCGACGACTATATCAAAAAACCTTTCGACACCGATGAGCTGCTCTGCCGGATAGAGGCAGTTTTGAAACGCTATTTCAACATAAAAGACTATATAGAGCTCTCAAACGAGTGCAGATACGATTTTGGCGCCAGAACGCTTTACAAAAAGGGTTCTCCAATCTACCTGCCGCCCAAAATCCTCAAACTTCTGGAGCTGCTCATAAAAAACCACGAAAGATGCACCACAAACGAAGAGATTATAAACCACCTGTGGCATCCAAGCGAGGAGTACAGTACAGGTTCTATTAGAATATATATAAACAAAATTAGAAACGTCATAGGAAAAGAGAAGATAATCAATGTGAAAGGAGAGGGGTATATCCTGATGCTTAATGGATAATTAATGCACATTGATTATAATTTTTTACATCAAAATTTTAAGGAGAACATAATGAGAAGAAAGTTTATCGCTCTAGTGGCTGTGGCCGTGGGTGGAAGTGCCCTGTATGCAGTTCAGCCAAGTCCCGGGTATGTGGACTCTTTGGTAAACTACCTCAAAGGAAAAAGCTTTACCGTTGATGGAAAGTATTTTACTTACGACTTCAATAAAAACAACGTCATAGACTACAACGACTGGATATATATCGCCAAAAATAACGAGATATACAGACTTCTGGGCAAAACCCCAACCGAGCAGGACCCTTTTGGATGGCAACCCCTCTCAAATCTTCCCGCAGACCTGGATACGAATAAACCGGCGGGATATTTCATTTTTATCAATATGCCGCTGGACAAGGAACTTACCGGGACGAACGCCTTCTCATGGGTTTACGTTCCAAACGAAACGGATGACGGATACAAGCTGATGGGCGCTACCCCCAACCACAGGTTCGACTATCTGGATATCGATGGCGACAATACACCAGACCCCATACCTAACCTTGTTTTCAATGTAAACGGCGATACGGTAACGATAACCCAGCCCACACAAAGCCAGAATACCGGCTCGGCAAAGACCTACCTCTTCTACGGGGAGACCAACCACGCCACGCTGGCCGGATGGAAAAACGTGCGTGTCTTCGACCCCGAAAACCCTGACACCATACTGTATAAAAACGACGACACCACCGACTGCCGCAGACCTGAAGTCACCACCAGGTTCGAGAGTTTCGACCCCTCTACCATGAGCTACGGCGGTATGCATATGCAGACCCTGCACTTCGTTTCAAAAGGGTATCCATACTCGCTCTCCCTCCTCAAATCAGATGGCAAGCCCGTGGCCAAAAAGGTTGGAGATATCGAGCTTTACGTTCCAAAAGGTGCCAGATACACGAGCTTCGATTATTTGGGGACGAAACAGTATCTGATAGCCTCGGATAAAGACAAGAACAGCTATCTATACACTCCTGAGGGTGAAGTGGTTCCTTTTACGGGCAAGTCGCTGCTGGATATCAGCTATAAATCCTATGGCGAACCTGTGGACGGATACATAGTTACGGACAAAGACCAAAAAGAGCTTCAGCTCTGCACCACCGATATGCAGCAGTGCACCACAATCACAGCCTATACGAAAAGCGTGAAAAACATAGGCTCCATAGGCGGAACGGCAAAGAGCGTATATCTTATAGACAACGAGACATACCTCTTCGACAAATCCGGCGCCAAACTTGAAAAACTCAACGTAACCCTGCCTCCAAGGGTAGGCCACACCACTCCTTACGCTCTTAACGGACACTCTCTTTACTATGTAAAAGGGGAGGAGCTTTACAGATACGATATAGACGGGGACAAACTGCAAAAAATCTCCCAGGGGACCAAAACGGCGAGACTTAGAGCCTTTACGGACAAAATGGTGATTATGGGTGACGACGACTATCTATATGCCGCCGCAAAAGACGGTTCCACGCCTCAGGCCATTTTGCTGTCCCAGACCACAGAGACCAGAGGCCACAAATACAACACATCCCTTGGAACCTCAAAATACTATATCTTCAACACATTCAGGGTTAAACCCGGAAGCGACAAAATGTATTTCAGAGCCTGCGCCATGTCAGACCAAAACGATATCCAGTGCAAGGAGGACAGTTTCTGGGGCTCCACCATCATAGGAAGTCCTGATGGTAAACTCGATTTCGAAGCAAGCTATATCTACACTCCGCAAAAATTTATCCGGATAGACAATACGGACAGTTACGGCGGCGGGGATGTAATGGCGGTAGATGCTAATAATCCTTTGGGAGAAGGGGTGAAGCTGGGTTCTGTGGAGTATTACAACTTCCAGACTTTCATCAATTCCGGATACAAGGATGAGATGGTCAACGACGGCGGTTATGCGATACTAAACGCCAAAAACGACATAACCTATCAGTGCAATACATTTTTGGGAAATGTGGACAAAGGCGGCCTTTTGAAAAACATCTCCAACGAACCCGTTCCCTCTGACAGTGAAATCAACGGCGGACGCAGCCACTGCCACGGACGATACTGCGTAATATGCCACAGTTTCGCAGGGGGCAAAATATACTACTCATGGGACCCTGAAACCAAAAAATACAAAGACCTGACTCCGGAAATGGCTGGTAAATACACCATCCAGTTCAAATTCGACAACGGCCAGACGCTAAGAGCGGCCATCAAAAAGGGAATGGGAGAGAACTTCAATACGCCTTTGCAAAACCTTGCCGGCAAAAAATTTACGGCCCAGGTTATCAAAAGAGAGGACGGAACGGTCGTCAACAGCTCGGATGAATATTCACATGAAGGGGTGGAATACTTCGACTGTAACTACTGCCACTACAGATACGGCCCCAAAAACGGCGCACCTGGTGTAATCACCGTAGAGCCTATTCCGGAACAGTAATAAATACAAAGAGGCCCTGCGTGCCTCTTTTCAAAGGAGTCATATGAAAAAGTTATTCATCATACTGTTAAGCTGTGCCGCACTTTTCGCCTATAAACCAGGTGATGTGGTGGATGAAGATGTGGCCAAAAAACTGGGTCTTGATAATGGGAGGTATGTTGTCAGTTTCTTCGCCTCCTGGTGTCACTCTTGCCAAAAAGAGTTGCCGCTGCTGAACCGGTTGAACCTGCGAAACGCATCGGTTATCGGTGTGGACGTGGATGAGGATGAGGCTGCCGGAAGAGAGTTTCAACGCAAACTCGGCCTGAAGTTCAAAGTGCTGAACGACCCACAGGGTGAGGTAGTGTCGAAATTCAATCCGGTTGGCATCCCGGCCGTCTATATCATTAAAAACCGGAAAATTGAACATATGATTATAGGAGCCCAAAACGGAATAGACTCCAAAATCATAAACTTAGTGGAAAATTCCAGATGAGATGGCTGCTGCTGTTTGGTGTACTGTTTTTTACAGGCTGCACACTTGAAAACGTCAAACCCTGGCAAAAGGCCACACTCGCCAAAGACTCCTTCAATCAGGGAGCCTGCAGTAAAAACTATACCAAGTTTCAACAGCATGTATACTTCTCCAAAGAGGCCTCAAAAGGCGGCGGCGGAGTGGCCGGAGGAGGATGTGGATGCAACTAAGAGCGATTGCCTTGAGCGCCCTGCTACTCTCCTCGGCTTATGCCTCCGACGAGGTGAGCTTCAACTATATCTACTACGACGAGGACAGCGGGCGGACCACTATAAAATCTCCTCATCTCTATTTGAAAAAGGAGTTCGGCGCCGACTATGTAAGTGAATTCTCCTACACATACGACTCGGTTTCCGGAGCCAGCCCAACATACTATGACGCTTCCAGCGGGGCCTCGGCCAAAATACCCGAAGGGGTGCTCTATCCGGAAGACATCGTCTACGGAGATATCCCATACGAGGATGAAAGAAGGGCTTACAGCCTCCTTCTTACCAAGCGTATGCCAAAAACCAGGGACGAGCTCTCCGTGGGGTGGAGTTTTTCCAAAGAGAACGACTACATATCCAGGGAGATTTCACTGCAGTATCTTCACTATACCGACTATACAAAAAACCGCTCCCTTACGCTTGGAGTATCCTATCAGCACAACAATCCAAAAGTATCGTGCTACCTCAACCCCGGATACTGCGACAGCACGACGGGCGCCAGCGTAAAGACGGAAAAGCTCGATGTAGTCACCATAGAGGCCGGAGTGACCCAGATACTCACCAAAGACTCCCTGATAAAAGGAAGCCTATTTTACATTGGAGAGGACGGCTACCTCTCAAATCCCTATATGAGAGTCGTTAGATATTACGACAGCTACTCGCCCATATTGGCTCCGGAGCGCAAACCGGAGGAGAGAAACGCATACGGAACTTTGCTGGAGTATAAAAAATCGTGGCAAAACGGCTACTTTGCACAGTTGTCCTACAGGCTCTACCACGACGACTGGGAGATAACCTCCCATACGGCGCAAAGCTCCGTTACGAAAGAGTGGGCCAAGGGCCTGGCGGCTACTTTTAAACTGCGGCTATACCACCAGAGCTCGGCATATTTTTACAACGGCAGTATCGACTACTTCACGGACCAAAAATATGCTTCCAGTGACAGACGGCTCAGCAGTTTCAGCTCATTCGAGTCCACCCTCTGTTTCAAGTTCCCTATAAATGATACAATTACAGTTGATTTGGAGGGAAGTTACTACCACCAAAAATATTTCGACTCGATATACGGCTCGATAGGAGTTAAATATAGCTTTTAGACATACATACAGGTTCGAGGCGATGAGCACGGAGTGTGAGCTCCAGCTCTTCTGCCCCAAACCAAAAGCGGACAGGTGTGCACAGGCCATCGTCAAAGAGGCCAAACGGATAGAAAAAAAGTACAGTTTCTACAACCCCTCATCCGTTTTAAGCCGTATCAATACAAGAGAGAACCAGATTTTGGACCAGGAGACAAAAAACCTGCTTCAAATGGCAAAGCACTACTATGAAGTTACCGGCGGTCTGTTCGACGTAACCGTGGCTACCCTCAAAGTGTGCTACAGATATAAAACCACAAAGGAGCTGGAAACCTGTCTCAAATCTATGCTGCCATATGTGGGAGCCCACAGGTTCAAGGTGGTGAAGAACAAAATCATATTCGACAACCCCTATACGAAGATAGACCTGGGTGGTTTTGCCAAAGAGTATGCGGTTGACAGGGCTTTGCTGGAGGTAAAGAAGATGAAAATACCCTCAGCTATCATCAATTTTGGAGGCGATATCTATATACACGGTAAAAAACCGGACCTCAAAGAGTTCAAAATAGGCATAAAAGACCCCAGAAATCCTCAAAGATTCATAAAATTCCTTGAACTTTCAGACTGTGCCGTAACCACATCGGCGCACTATGAGCGTTCCATCACCATAGAGGGGCGTTCCCACTCCCACATCATATCCCCGCGCGGTTTTTCGAAAGCCCTCTCAACCACGGTTATAGCACCCAGCGCGCTCGAGGCCGGGGTATATTCCACCGCCCTTTCCATAGAGGGCTGCCTGGCCTCGCCACACAGGGTACTTTTTATATATTAATCCTCATCCTCTTCATCCTCGTGCTCATCACCCTTTGTGCCGAAAGTGCGTTTGAGCCCTTCTATCAGCATCTTTTTCTCTTCGGGCGTGAGCCTGGCTTCCGGATGCATCCAAAGATATGGCTTTGGTGGCATTTCACCCTCTGCCAACTCTTCTGCGGCCTCATCGCCCTTATTTTTCTTCTGCACTCCCCAGGCCGAGACGTTGAAGTGTCTGCGCCCCTCCATCACGTCGTAATAAACGAGCCAGGAAATCGGAGCTATATTGCTGTACCAGGGCCATTTGGTCTCATGGGAGTGGCAGTCTCCACAGGCTCTCATAAAGAGCTCCCTGGTCTTTGGACTGTCCCACTGGGGCTCGGATATCACCGGTGGATTCGTATGGTCCTTGCCGTATGGAATGAACTGGATTAAAATAAAAATAACGACCAGTGCTATCAAAAATTTCTTCATAGGCGCCTCCTTTAACGAACTATAAGTAAATTTTATCTCATAGTTGTTAAAGGAGGGTTAAAAACCAAAATTAGTCTAAAACTCCCTTGTATATGCCTTTTCACCGTGAATGGCCTCGTCAAGGCCTTCCACCTCCTCATCCTTTTCCACTCTAAGGCCTATAATTTTATCGGTGATTTTAAATATGACAACGGTCAAAACCACGCTGTATATCCCCACTATCGCTATGCCCGCCAGCTGGGGCCACATCTGGGAGAGCCCGCCGCCGTAAAAGAGTCCTTTTACATCCGCCACATCCGGTTTGGCAAAGAGTGCCAACAAAATGGCACCGGTTATGCCGCCAACCCCGTGCACTCCAAAAACATCCAGACTGTCGTCATATTTGAACCGGTTTTTTAGACTCACAACGGCCCAAAAACATATCAAAGCGGCCAAAACTCCTATCACCATGGCTCCAAAAACATCCACGAAACCGCTTGCGGGCGTGATGGTGGCAAGCCCCGCGATAATACCGGTAAAAAGACCCAAAGAGGTGGGTTTTTTATACTTTATCCACTCAAGCCCCATCCAGACGAATCCGCCTATGAAAGCCGCTATGGTGGTAACGAACGCCGCGCTTACCGCCTGGGCATTCATACCAAGGGCACTTCCGCCGTTAAAACCGAACCACCCAAACCATAAAAGCCCGGTTCCTATCGCTACAAGCGGCAGGCTCGAAGGCTGCATCAGCGCCTCTTTTCTGCGCCCAAGCATAATCGCTCCCACAAGGGCCGATATACCGCTGGTCTCATGCACCACTAATCCTCCAGCAAAATCGAGCGTTCCCATATCACTCAAAAATCCCCCGCCCCAAATCCAGTGGGCTACCGGGAAATATACGAAAGTGGCCCAAAGTGCGGATATGAGCATCCACGCTCCAAACTTCATCCTCTCAACGAAAGCACCGGCCATAAGAGCGACGGTAATGGCGGCAAAGGTCATCTGAAAAAATATAAAGAGATAGTGATAGAGATTTTCAGCGGCGGGAGCGGCATCTTTTGGAGATATGCCGTTTAAAAAGAGATATTTCAAACTTCCTATCACCCCTCCCAGGTCATCGCCAAAACTCAGGCTGTATCCGTAAGCCAACCACAAAAATGAGGTGATACAAAAAGCCACCACAACCATCATCATCGTATTTAACATACTTTTGGTCTTGGTAAGCCCTCCGTAAAACAGTGCCAAAGCGGGCATACTCATCAGCAGAACAAAGGCCGTAGAGGTTAAAATCCATACATTGTCAGCAGCAACTATACTCATAAAAACTCCTTATATAGCTTCTTCGTCCGTTTCACCGGTTCTGATTCTTACGACTTTTTCTATATTGCTTACAAAAATCTTACCGTCTCCGATTTTACCCGTTCTTGCCGCCTGTGCGATAGCTTTTATGACCCCGTCCACGTCCTCGGCCCTTACAACCACCTCAATTTTGATTTTTGGCAAAAACTCCACAACATACTCGGCACCCCTGTAAAACTCCGTATGCCCCTGCTGACGGCCATACCCCTTCACCTCGGTTATGGTCATCCCGGTAATCCCGTATTTTAGCAGGGCCTCCTTTACATCCTCCAGTTTAAAAGGTTTGATAACTGCCTCAATCTTTTTCATAAAACCTCCTTACAAATGATTTAAGATTGTAACATAGTTCCAAAAGCTCCAGAAAATGGGATTTTATTCATCATAGTGCATAGTTTTTATGCAACCAGTAAGTATATTTTTTATTACAATTTTGAAAAAATTTCAGGAGAGAATATGAGACTGGGAGAGTTGAAAACGGCAGGCCACCTGCCAACACTCATAGCCGCTTTTTTATACTTCGATTTCAGCTTTATGGTCTGGACCATGCTGGGCCCTTTGGCCGCAGAAATCAGCGAGTCGCTTGCCAAACATGGATATATCCTGGATGCCAACCAGAAAGCCACCCTTTTGGCGGTGCCAATCCTTGGAGGAGCCATCCTTAGAATAGTGCTTGGTTTTTTGGTGGATAGAATAGGCGCCAAAAAGACTGCCATAATAGCCCAGTCCATCGTTATCGCCTCGCTCTTTTACGCATATTTCAGAGGAGAGAACATCACCTATCATGAACTTTTGGCCGTGGCCTTTGGACTGGGTTTTGCCGGAGCCAGCTTCGCCGTAGCCCTGCCCCAGGCCGGACAGTGGTATCCACCACGCCTTCAAGGGCTTGTTCTGGGGCTTGCGGGAGCCGGTAACATCGGGGTGGTAATCGACTACATCTTTGCACCGAAAATCGCCGAGCTTTGGGGATGGCCCACGGTCTTTTTGGTAGGAGGCATACTCTCTACAATCATACTTATTACCTATATCCTTTTGGCAAAAGACGCTCCGCCAGAGGTTTATAAACCCAGAAAGAAGAAGCTTGGCGACTATATAAAGCTGCTAAAAGACAAGGACACCTGGTGGTTCAGCCTCTTTTACGCGGTGAGTTTTGGAGGGTTTGTGGGATTTGCCAACTATATGAAGGTATATCTGATGGACGTTTACGCCACACAGATGGCAGAGATTGGAATGAAGCTGTTGAACGAGCCAAACGTAAAGGTAGTAGCCGGATATTTCGGGGCTTTGTGTATATTTGCAGGAGCCATGCTAAGACCAGTTGGTGGAGCAATCGCAGACAGAATTGGCGGGGTGAAGTCCTTGTATATATTTTTTGGCGGCGTATTCGTTTTGGCGATTTTAAACACGCTGGTAGAGAACTTCTATGCGGCAATTTTGATACTCTTTTTGATAATGGCCTTTTTGGGTATGGCAAACGGGGCGGTCTTCCAGCTGGTGCCGCAAAGATTTGGAAAGGATATGGGTATAATGACAGGAATAGTAGGCTGTGCCGGCGGGCTTGGCGGAACGGCTTTGGTAAAAACCCTTGGCTGGAGCAAGGCCACATTTGGAAACTACGACGTTGGTTTTTATATCTTCGCCACAATCGTATTGCTGGCGATAATCGGGCTTAGTATGGTAAAAACCAGATGGAGAACCACCTGGGGAGTAAGTGCTGGAGGGCGAATCTGATGAAAAACGTGGCTCTAAGCTCCTTTGGGCTCGCCAAAGGAGCAGAGCTTTTAAGTGATGACGCATACGGGGCCAGAGCCTATGAGGATTTAACCATAGGCGTGCTGTGCGATGGGGTTGGAGGCGCACATGCCGGCAGGGAGGCGGCCCAGCGGGTAGTAAACTATATGCTGAACAACTTCAAAAATCCGCCAAAATCCTGGGATATGGAAAAGAGCATCTCAACTTTCATACAAAACATCAACACAATTTTATACAAAGAGTCCCTGCTCTCCTACGAGCGTCCGGAGATGCTGACGACCTTGAGTATGGTGATAATAGAGGGAAACAGGCTCTATGGTGCAAACGTGGGGGACAGCCCCATATATCTTTTAAGAGATGGTCACTTGAAAAAGCTCTCCTTTGAGCATATTGAGAGTGAAGGTAGTCATATCTTAACCCAAGCAGTTGGAATGAGTGAAAGTATTGAGCCCTACTTCTTTGAAAACTTTATCCGTCCAAAAGATAAAATCTTGCTTCTTAGTGACGGTATAACGGCCGTTTTGGATGAAGAGGAGATAAAGAAAAACGCCATCAGCGCCCAGCGCCTGGTAAAATACGCCAGCAAAAAGGTCAAGGACAACCTTCCGGATGACACAAGCGCTGTGGTAATGGATATAAAAGAGATAGATAGAAAAAGTGAGCTTAAAAAGCTGAACCTGCCAATTCCCACCACCTTGAAAAAAAATCAGACAATAGATGGCTACACCCTCGTCAAACCGCTTATCCAAAACGAGCGAACCTGGCTTGCCGTTAACAAAGAGAAAAAGTATGTGCTAAAATTCCCGCCCATAGAGGCTATGGAGAACGAGGAGCTGCTCGATATCTTTATCCAGGAGGCCTGGAACGCAAAAAGACTCAAAGCCGGATTTTTCCCAAAAGCGGTTATCCCAAAAAAGAGAAGTGCCAGATATTATGTGATGGAGTATGTAGAAGGAATAAGCCTAAAAGAGGCAATAAAGAAAAAGCCAATCTTTGTAGAAGACTCGATTGAGCTTGCCAAATTTTTACTAAATGC
>JAMOUF010000135.1 GCA_027068245.1 Campylobacterales bacterium
AAAGGCTACTGTTTTTTATACACCAATGACAAAAACAACAAAAGGCTTGTGGAGTTTGGCAAACTAAAAAGCGGGTTCGATATAGCAGAGCTCGATTTGAAATTTAGAAAAAGCGGGGATATCCTCAGCGGAAAAGAGCAGAGCGGCAAAGCCTTCAGATGGCTCAGCCTTGCCGAGGACGCCGAGATTGTAAGTGAGGTAAAAGGATTAATAAAGGCCTAATTTACCGTCACTTCTTTTGTAAAGCACCCTTACCTTGCCGCTTTTATCCTCAAATACCAGAAACTGTCTGTTCGAGTCTTTCAATATCTCAGCCGCCTCCTCTATCGAGATTGGTTTGTCTATGTCAAATGGGGTGGGGACAATCTCGTTGGAGTAGTTCATAGCCTCTTTTATCTCCTCTTCGAGCATCGGTTCGGCCATAATCTCTTCCAAAGAGACGTTCTTGTGGCTTTTTATCTTGTCCGCATAGCGTCTTAGCACCTTTTTCGCCCTTGCCAAAGCCAGGTCGATGGCCGCGTATACATCCTTGTCCTTTTGGGTGATTACCACATTGCCCTTTTTTGCCACATGTATGTCAAACTCGAAAAGATAGCCCTTTCTTCCGTTTCTCTCATCGGCCGATACGGTGGCGTTGACGCCCGTGATGTCGAGTCCTAGTTTCAAAAGCGAGTTTACCGCATCTTCTATATATGCTTTTATAGGTTCTGTCAGGTCGAAATTTTTTCCATAAAAATGTAAGTAATCCATCTAAAGTCCTTTGATAGGTTTTTTGTAATTGTAGCAATATTTGGCTTAAACTACAGTTTCTGTATAGTTCTTCTGGTATAGGTGACAGGCGGGTTGGTATCGGCCAGAGAGGGTTTTAGTCCCACTTTTATATCGATTATGGCGGTGCCGTTGTCATCACTGTTTTTCATGGTATTGTCGAGTATGTTGCATCCGGGTGCGAGGTTCGAGCCGATGTAGTGGATGGTGATGTTTATGTCGAATGTGTTGTTGTAGTTGAGATTGATGTTTTTTAGGCATTTACCGGAGTCATTCACCTCGTTTCCACCCACCGCCATCACCGCATACTCCAGGGCACCCCTTGCCAAAATCTCCTCCTGGTTTAGAAGGTAGTGGTCCATGGTCCTTTGGGTGGTGGTGCCAAGAAGGGATAAAACGATGGCAAAAAGGATGCCGATGATAACGATGAATATAATGGCCGTCAGCATAGATAGGGATTTTCTCAAAATATCACCTTTTTACCGCAAAATTCCACCGGCGTGCCGGTAGTGTTGTCCTCGGCGCAGATTCTTATCTCCAGTGCCCTGTCCAGCTTTCTGATTTTGAATGTGGTTACATTGTCTATCAGGACTATATTGTTACCGTTCGTATATATATCACCGTCCCAGGGCCGGTAGTCGTAGTAGAGGAGCAGTTTGTCGTCGTCGGTGTGTCTGAGTGCGTACGCGGTGCAGGCGAGATTGTAGATATCGCTTACGGTTTTGTTGTCGTCATTGTCGAAATTGAATGTTTTGTTGTCTTTTTTGTAGACGGTATATACGGAAGTGGGTGCCAAACCGCCCCAGCCGAAAGCCATAAGCGGATTTGTGGTGAACGCATTGTAAAAAATCAGCGCCGTACCGTTGTTCGATTCGTTAAAATCCAGGCCGTACAGACTTTTGATAATATTTTGCGCGACGCCTAGATTGGAGCCTGGTGACGAGAGTTCGGTTTTGTTGGTATCCTCGAAATCCGTGTAACCGCTGTATCCGGGAGCGTTGTAGCTGCCGTTCCATTCGCCTCTTCTGACTTCATAGGCCCTTCCTATCCATTCAATATGGTTGAACTGCGTTCCGCCCGTTATGGAGAGAGTGGCAAGGGCATCGGTATCATCACGGGTCACTTCCGTGTTTTTGATACGGTTTGAAAGCCGTTTGGATATCTGCAAAAGGGCGACGTCTAGTTTGTAGGAGCTGCTGGAGACGGAGCGGGTAAGCAGGTAGTTCTCATATACCTTGACTATAATCTCACTTCCTATAGAGGCCAAAATACCGAGAATTATAAGAACGAAGATTATCTCTATCAGAGTAAAGGAGCGCCTCATTCATATCTCCTGATTTTTATGGGTGCCGAGCCTATGTTGCAGCTGATGGTACGGTAGACCAGGATGACGTTTCCTTTTGAGTCTGTGATGTTTATATCTATCATCTTTATATTGGTCGACCTGCTTTTCCGTGTGGTTGAAATGGTTTTGTTGATGGTGTTCGAAGAGTAAGTCGCACGGTCGTCTATGTAGTAGACTTGTGTCTTTACTATCATATCTATCAAAGAGCTGGTGATGTTTTCTTCCTGATTGTTGAAATCGTCGATATCGTCGTAAATCACATCGGTAGCTTCGCTTCCAAGGGTCGAGCTGGCGTATGTGGTTGCCTCGTAGAATTTTCTCTTTTTGGCCAGAATGAGATTTCCCAGTCTGTAGACGGTACTGTATCTGTCAAGCTCGCTGTCGCCTGATTGCACATCCAGAATATAGGTATAGTTGCCATCACTGTTCAAGGAGTTCTCATCCCAGTAGTAGGTCTGGATGGTCTTTGCCGTTTTCATCCCCTGGAAAGTGGCCTCGTCTTTCAAAACCTCCTCGATGTTGGCCGAGGAGATTTCAAAGAGCTGGGGAATCGCCAAAAAGGCGATTGCCATAACCACGATGGCGAATATCAGTTCGATGAGAGTAAAGGCTCTTTTTACCATATTATTTTTGTATTTTCATGTTTGCTGGGTGAAAACTCGTCATCAGAGCTGAAATCCTTGCCCCGGCCCAGCCAGCCGCCGGGTCGCGTAAAAACTACCCTTCCAAAGACCTTCGATACGGTTGGGTCGAACTTGTCGAAAAGCAGCCAGCTTTGCGTATCCAAAGCGATGGTGTTCGCGTATGGATAGGTAATGTCCAGATATCTGAGCTTTATTTTCTGTTTTGCGTTCGCTACGGGAAATTTTTGCCGCAGCTGTATCCGTCCGTTGTCGTCTATAATCGTATTGTCCGGAGTTGTGATATTGCCGTCCAAGCCGGTATGGCCCAAATTTTGATACCAGTAGATGTCATCTATACTGGTTTTTCCTTTTATCGACGCGTAATCAGTTCCACCATCATTCATATATATCTCGTAAAAAGTATTGATGACGCCCTCTCTGTCATCTTTGTACTCGATTTTTTGCGTGGGAATGTGAAGTCTGCCATAGTAAAAATTGTATACGGCATTTGGAGTAACACCGTTGAAAATCTTCGTAGCTCCCGTGTTGTCCATCCACGAGGTGGAGGTATTGATTTCCAGAAGGGTTATCTTTGTGGGATTTATCGGTTTACTTCTGTTTCTGTCGATGTTGAAATGAACCACCGCTTCACCGATACCAGTTTCAAAATTCAGAGGCGATATCCACTCCTGCACGGAGTTGTTCCTCTCTTTGTCGGCCTCGAACTGAGTGGTTAGCGTCCAAATGGGAGTGGAGGTGTTGTCTTCGGTATAGAAGGACATGGAGCAGTTTTTGTCTATATCGAATTTCAAATCCAAAAATAGGTCGAATGTTGAGTTTAGCTTAAGGCCGTTTCTTCTTGGCGCGTTGGTCTCGTCCGTATCCGGAAAACAGGTTCTGGTGTAGTTTTGAAGGGTGGCTCCGCTTTTATTCTGGGCTATGATGTGATATTTGACGAAGGTGGCCATTTGTGGGGTATTGCCCATGATGTTGGCGTTTCTCACCTCGTTGGACATATAGAGCCAGTTGCTGCCGGTAGAGGTGCCGTGAACCGCCTGGGTGGTGAACTGGTATGGAATGAATATCATAAGGTTGCGTTGGCCTATGTCGTCTTTGTCGGTTATAAAGGTTGCGGGTTTAATATATCTTTGGGAGTCCGGTGTGTCGTTGACATCCACCAAAGCGTATTCATGCCCCGGTTTTTCAGATACGTTCATCTCAATGATGCCCGATTCGCTGTACTGCATGGTGGTATTGAGTTCACCGTCGGCAAAAGAGGATAGCGTGGGCGTAAGAGTTCCGTTGTTTGGACAGTGCGCCACCCTGGAGGCGTTGTAGTCCTCGATACCATATACATCTTTGTTCATCTGATAGACCTCCGAGGGGGTAGGGGCGTATATGGATGCGTTTATGTTCAGGCTGCTAAGGGATTCGTTGTAATCTTTCAAGGATTTTACGGTAAACATATCGCCGGTGCTTAGCGAGAAGTTGTTCTCGTTTACAGCTTTGATGGTGATGTTTATATCCTCTCCGGACCTTTTTAGATAGTTGTCGCTAAAGAGTACGAACCCATAGGGCCTTATGGCGAAATTGTCCCTGGAGCAGGCACTTTTTGCGTGGTGGTCCATAATACAGCGCAGACATCCATAGTCGTCGTCGTAGGGTTCGGTCCCTTTACCCTCGTTCTCTCTAAGACATGGTTCGCCATAATCGCTTACACAGGGACTGTTGGGAAAGACTTTGAGAAATTTTCTCTTTCTAAAATATACGCATGCCGGCACGCCTTTTATCTTCTTCTCCATACTGGAGACCTTGCAGCGGATATTCGCGTGGACTATCGCCTCGTCCCAGTCCACGTACCTTATGCGGAACAGCGTGTTTTTGTTTATGTTCTTGAGTATAAGCGGGTTTGCGGACTCTACCGGATAGAGATACTGGGCCAGCGTGCTGTTGGAGAACTTGGCCAGGTTCACGAACTCTATCTTTCTTGTCTGTTCGCAGCTCTCGTTTGTCTCCACGGTTTCGAGCTGAACGTAGTTGGTTATGTCCGCCAGGGTAACTTTGTCCTCTTTTAGATGTATCAGTTTCATATCGAATGGAGTGTCCACCACTTTGGTATAGATTTTGTTGACCGGGTCATCCTGGCTCAGCGGGTCCTTGTTGTCTACTATGGTGGAGGTGGGCTCTATGATGTTGTAATAAGAGGGCTTTGGCAGAGTGATGGTGGAGTTGGTCTCCATCGGCATACATTCCGGAATTGGAATGGCTTTGTCTATGTCTATACCGATGTTCGCTATTTGAAAAGTGGCCTGAAACTTCAGTCTCTGTTTCAAATCAAAACTTATACTGCTCTCGTTTGTCTCGTTGTATTGGAATTTCACCAGCAGATTGGCGAAAGAGACCTTGTCCGGGTCCACGTCACTGTTCTCCACCGGCGGAAACGTTCCTCCGGTGGTGCTGTCCGCCCCTATACCGACCCGCAGCCTGGTTACGTTGGTGTCACTCAAAAATTCGCCCTCGTCATCACCCTCCGCGTCCGTTATATATTTCCAGTCCGCGTACGGGTTTTTCAAGTAGGTGGTTCTTGGAAGATAGGCGGTATCGTTGTAGTCTATATATATGACGACCTTCTCGGCCTCTTCTATGTTGTCTTCCGAGTCCTCTTTCATATTGGCGAACATGAAAGAGATGTTGTATTCATTTTTCAAATCTATGTTTTTTATGAACTTTCCATTTTCGAAATAGACCTCTCCGTCAATCGCGTCGGCGATTTTGTCGATATAGTAGCAGACTCTTGGTTTATAAAGGTCGGTGGCGAAGGCTATGATACTTATAAAAATTCCGTCCGGATAGGAGTGGACCTTGATTTTTGCCGTATAATCCTCTGCATCCGGGTCCGAATCTCTTAGTTTTTCCATTGGCGCGCTGGAATCGAAAATATCTATATCTATACCGTTGTTATTCTCCAGTTTCGGAGAGCGTGAGATGTTATCGCTTAGATAGGAGTCGAAAATATTGTCTGCGTCGGCATTGGGTTCGGTAAGCAGTTCGTCGTTGAGCTCGATATAGTCGCCGGTTAGGGATTTTTCTCCTTCTGCGGTGAATATGGCCAGTAGACTCTTTATCTCACCGTTTCGCGGAAGAACAAGATGCTCTATCTCCAGCTCCATATCGTGTACTTCGCTTTTTGGTAGTGATTTGAATCCTGAAAAAATGGAGACGTTTTTCAGTTTGGACTCGGAGTTGTCGTCATAGCTTTCGTAGATGACCACCAGGGTCCATGCGCCGTAATCCCCGAGTCTGGCTTCCTGTCCCCAGGATGAGGTCAGATTCGAGATGGTTATGGGGATGCCGTTTTGTTTCGCTTCATCCAGATGTTCGTTAAGTTTAGCTATCTGCTCCTCGCTCAATACTTTGTAGGCGCTGTATTTCACCCCCTTTCTCTTTTCATATTCATCCAAATCATCGGAACACCAATCTCCGGGTATGTTACAAAAGTACCTTGTATCACCCTTATAATAGAGTTTGTCGGCAGAGACGTCGAAAACGGTATCGTCGATTTTCAGGTTCACCTGATTGGCGGAGGTTTTCATTATCCCGTCACTCTCGTTATCCGGAAGGTCGTTTGATATCTCGTAGTAGTAGCTGTCGTCACCGGCCCGCCAGTAGTGGAACAGGACTTTTCTGCTTCCGTCTATTTCTGTTACGTCGAAACTGCCGTAGTAGTAATAGTCATATCCCTCGTCATCCGTTTTACTGGTATTGCTCTGTTGGTAGGTGTAGTTGTTTATGTGGCCCTGCCATACCAGCGTGGCCCAGATGATTTTTCGAGTGTTGGTGGGAACCTGCAGGTACGCGGTGGATGACCTGTCCGGATATATGAACCTGGTCATATATTTGTTGTCGTAATATTTGGTATTGTCCTTGTCGGCTATTTCACAGTTGTTTATATCGTTTTTGTCGGTTATTCTTTTACATTTCGTAACCGCTTCCACCGTATTTCCTATCATGGTGAAGTTACCTATGATGTTTCTGGTGGATTCTGGGTTGAGTATCTCGAACTCCTGATAGTCGCCTATGTACTCGGTGGCCAGAGCCGGAAGTAAAACCGTCAGAAAAATCATTATCGTTTTTTTATACATCCACTATACCTTTTATTGTTTTTTCGCTCTTTTAAAAGCCTCCGCAACCGCCTCCATAAAGGCGCTTCTGACACCGTTTCTCTCCAAGGCCCCATATCCGGCCGCAGTGGTTCCGGCAGGGCTCATAACTCTGTCTTTTATAAGGCTTGGGGTATTATCGGCTATGGCGGCGTAACTTTTGAAAAGGCCTTCCGTTATCTGGTAAGCCTCATCCCTTTTCAGGCCGCAGGCTACGCCCCCATCGGCAAAAGCTTCGGCTACGAGCGCCAAAAAGGCAGGCCCGCTTCCGGCGATAGCCGTGGCGATATCCAGTTTTTCCTCGCTCTCCAGCCACAGGGTTTGGCCTATCTTGTTAAAAATCTCTTCCGCCTCCTCTTTGGCCTGGATGTCCCCCGTCAAAGCTGTCATGGAGGCTTTTTTGGCCGCAGCTATGTTTGGCATTGCCCTTACGTAGTTTTGGGCGTCTATAACTTTAAGCTCTTTGATATTTATACCAGCCAGAATGGAGATCAGAGTTTTTGCCCGGCCCCTGATCTCCTTTGCCACATCTTCCAGAGCATGGGGCTTTACCGCCAAAATCACGGTTTTATCCTCTATATCATAGTCTTTCAGCTCTTTTACATCCACGCCGTATCTGTTTTTTATATCTTCAAGTTTTTTCCCATCTCTGCCCACAACCTGGACGCCATCTCTTCCAAGCCCCTCGATGATGGCCCTTGCCATCTCCCCGTAACCGATTATTGTCGTCAATACGCCACCTTGATTATTTAGTATAACTTATTTTGCTATAATAATTCTTAAAAAAAGAGAAGGTATGAAAATTAGGTTAACTTTATTTCTGGCAATTACTCTGTTTTTTATCGGATGTTCTAATAAATCAAAAGTAGAATACAACAAACCCGCCATATACTGGTATAACAAGATAGTCTACTACATCAGCACTAACAACCTGGAGAAGGCTGACGACTACTACGCTTCGCTCCAAAGCGAACATTTTGGCTCTCCTTTGCTGAAAGAGGCTGTTTTGATGTTGGCGATAGCCCATATGGACGAGGAGGAGTATCTGCTGGCGAACTACTATCTGGATGAGTATATCAAAAGGTTCGCCGATGAGAGGGATATAGAGTTTGCCAAATTTTTGAAGATAAAATCCTCCTATCTGGCCTTCAAAAACATCAACAGGGATCAAAAACTTCTCAGTGAAACCATCGAGAAGGCGATAGAGTATAAAAAGGAGTATCCAAACAGTGAGTTTGTATATATGGTGGATACCATTCTTACCAAACTCTATATGGCCCAGTATGTGCTAAACGAGGAGGTGGCCGCCCTTTACGAGAGGCGAGGCAAGGAGAAGGCGGCCAGGATATATAAAGAGAAAAACGAAAAGATACCGTTTAAAAAAGAGCAGATAGATGTTCCTACAAACTGGTACGAGTATCTAATAAACTGGTAGGAGATATTATGAAACTTAGTGATTACAGTGCTTTTCCGGCACAACTGCCGATAGTCGTTGTAGATGAGATGTTTTTATACCCATTTATGATATCGCCCATATTTATAAGCGACGAGGAGAATATCGCCGCAGCGAACAAGGCTTTGAAAGAGAACAGTCTGATATTGGTTGTCTCCTCAAAAGAGGGGCATGAGGGCAAAAGAGGGTTTGAGGATATTTACGACGCCGGAGTCATAGGCTCGGTTATGAGAAAGGTGAACCTGCCTGATGGACGGGTAAAACTCCTCTTTCAGGGTCTTGCCAGAGGGAAGATTTTGCAAAAGGTTTCCGAAAAACCGCTGGTAGGCCTGGTGGATGTGATAGAGTCCAAACCTTTCAACGAGATAAAGGTCAACGCGATTTTGGAGGTGTTAAGAGAGAAACTCCAGATGCTTGCCAGTGTGAGTGGAACTTTTCCACAGGATCTGCTAAAGACCATAGAGGAGAACCATGAGCCAAACCGTATAGCCGATATCGTAAGCTCACTTTTGAAACTTAAAAAGGAGCGGGCATATGAGATGTTCGTGGAAGAGGACGTGGAAAAGAGGCTTATGCTTCTTATCGACGCCATTACCGAGGAGATAGAGCAGAGCAAGCTGCAAAAAGAGATAAAAAACAAGGTAAGCTCGAAACTGGAGCAGGCCAATAAAGAGTATTTTCTAAAAGAGCAGCTAAAACAGATACAAAAGGAGCTTGGGGTAGATACCCAAAGAGAAGAGGAGATTGAGGAGTACCGCAAAAAGCTGGAGCGACTAAAACCCCATCTGACGGAAGAGGCTTATAAAGAGATAAAAAAACAGATAGACAGATATGCCAGGATGCATCCGGACAGCGCCGAGGCGGTGGTGATACAGACATATCTGGACTGGGTTTTGGAGATACCCTTTGGGAAATACTCAAAAAAGAAACTTGACATCCAGGATGTAAAAGCCCAGCTGGATAAAGACCACTACGGCCTTGAAAAGCCCAAAGAGCGGATTTTGGAGTATTTTGCCGTAAAGGAGCTGATGGAGCTAAGAGGCATCAAAAAAGAGAAGGGTGCCGGGGCGATACTCTGTTTTGCGGGCCCTCCGGGAATCGGCAAGACATCTTTGGCCAACTCCATAGCCAACGCCCTGAAACGGCCTTTGGTTCGAATCGCACTTGGAGGCCTGGAGGATGTAAGCGAGCTTAGGGGGCACAGAAGAACCTATATAGGCGCGATGCCGGGCAGGATAGTGCAGGGCCTCATAGAGGCGAAACGGATGGACCCCGTTATGGTGCTCGACGAGATTGACAAGGTTGGAAGGAGTATGCGGGGCGACCCTACCTCCGTACTTCTGGAGATTTTGGACCCGGAGCAAAATACGCATTTCAGGGACTACTATCTCAATTTTTCCATAGATTTAAGCAGCGTCATATTTATAGCCACCGCCAACGAGATAGGCTACATTCCGGCCCCTCTTAGGGACAGGATGGAGTTCATCTTTTTAAGTTCCTACACTCCAAGCGAGAAACTGGAGATAGCAAGGCGCTATCTGCTGCCGCAAGAACTTAGAAAACATGGGCTCAAAAAAAGCGAGCTTACCATATCCAAAGGGGCTCTTGAGGCCATAATAGAAAAATATACGAGAGAGGCCGGGGTTAGAAATCTAAGGCGCCGGATAGCCGAGATTGTCAGAAAGGCGGCCAAAGAGCTGCTGGAGCATCCGGAGATTAAAAAGATTTCGGTTACGGTGAAAAACCTGGACAAATTCCTTGAAAAGCCGGTATTCGAGATATTGGAGGCCGAGAGCGAGCCCCAGGTGGGAGTGGTGAACGGACTTGCCTGGACAGCTGTGGGAGGCGATGTGCTTAAAATCGAGTCCATCAAGATAAAGGGCAAAGGTGGCCTCAAACTCACCGGACGGCTGGGAGAGGTGATGAAGGAGTCCGCAAGTATCGCTTACAGCGTTGTAAAAGTGCTGATAGACAAAGGAGAG
>JAMOUF010000136.1 GCA_027068245.1 Campylobacterales bacterium
CCCTTCCATTAATCGTCGGATTCGACGAGGAGATGGAGGAGAAGTTTTTGTATCCTAAAAAACTCAATCCCCATCAAAAAGAGCTGCTTAAAAACTACAAAAACGACAAACGGGTTTTAAATATCGAAAAACTCAAGGGTATGAAACACAACCTCAAAATCGTATATCTTGGAGATAATGAGCTGTTCGAGGTGGAAAAACATATAAAAAAGAGATTTGACGTGGAGACGAAACTAAGCCTCGACCCCTATCAAAACTGCTACTTTTTAACCATTTTACACAAAGAGTCGGACAAAGGCAGAGCGTTAAAAGTACTTAAGGAGATAACGGCTCTTGATAATTGCAAAGTCACATCATTCGGCGACAGTCTGAACGATATAGGATTGTTTAGAGCCAGCGCGCGGGCGGTGGCCGTCAAAAACGCTCTGGATGAGGTGAAAAGAGAGGCCCATCAAATACTTGAACAGACCAACGACGAGGATGCCGTTGCAAAATACCTCGCCACTCTTTAGCGTAATAATCCCGGTTTTCAACAGAGAGATTTTGCTTCCAAGAGCGATTGAGTCCGTTTTGAACCAGAGCTTCAAGGATTTCGAAATCATTGTCATAGACGACGGCTCTACCGACAAAAGCGCCCAGGTGGCACAATCTTACGGCGTAAGGGTAGTAAAGAGAAAAAACGGGGGCGTGGCCGCGGCCAGAAATCTGGGTATAAAACTCTCCAAAGGGAACATCATCGCCTTTTTGGACAGCGACGATGAGTGGAAAAAGGATAAGCTAAAAATACAGTATGAATTTTTCCGGCAAAACCCCTCATACAAAATCCACCAGACGGATGAGATTTGGATAAGGGATGGAAAGTTTTTGAATAAAAAGAAAATCCACCAAAAAAAGGAGGGGTATATTTTTGAAAACTCATGCGAACTCTGTCTCATAAGTCCAAGTGCCGTTGCCATAAAAAGAGAGCTATTCGATGAGGTTGGGCTTTTTGACGAAAGCCTCAGGGTATGTGAGGACTACGATTTGTGGCTGAGAATTACAAAAAAGTATCCGGTGGGTTTTTCAAAGGATAGAGCCGTTATAAAATATGGGGGCCATTCGGACCAGCTCTCAAAAAGCGAGACAGCCATGGACAGATTCCGGATAAAAGCGCTTTTAAAACACAAGGATATGCCATACGCACTTAAGGTTGCTAAAAAGAAGTGCAAGATAGTGTTAAAAGGTGCATATAAACATAACAATAAAGAGTTTATAGCTGAATTTGAACCGATATTAAAGGAGATTGATGAAAGTCTTGATTCTATGCACGGCTAACAGCTGCCGCTCCATCATAGCCGAAGCGCTGGTAAAAGCCTATCTTGGATATCAGGTAAAAAGTGCCGGCAGCAAACCCAGATATGAGGTGAACCCTCTTGCAAAAAAGGTGTTGGAAGAGGAGGGTATATGGAGTGAGGAGTTTTATTCAAAGTCTTTGGAGGATGTGCTGGATGAGGATTTCGACGTTGTGGTAACGGTATGTGACAACGCAAAAGAGGAGTGTCCCCTGTTTCCAAAAAGAACAAAGGTTTTACATATACCATTTGAGGACCCGGATAAAAAGGGATTCGATGCTTTTATCCGGATAAAAGAGGAGATGAAAAGAAGGCTGCTGCCCTCTTTAGCAGTAATCGGCCAAAAGCCCCTCTTTTAACTGCTTATACATCTCCTCGCCGTTTAAGAGCCTTACAAGCTCCAGCGCGAAACAGATAGCGGTTCCCGGACCTCTGGAAGTTACCACGTTGGAGTCGATTACCACTTTCTTATCCGGAATGTATCCCTCTTTTCCGGTTTTCTCTTCAAATCCCGGATAGTTGGTATGAGCCTTTCCATCCAAAACACCGGCCTCTTTCAAAGCCCATGGAGCTGCACAGATGGCACCTACCAGCTTACCCTTTTGGGCCAGTCTTCTTATATACTCTTTTACCAACTCACTCTTTGCCAGATACTCGGCACCCGGCAGCCCCCCGGGCAGCACCATCAAATCGAACTCGTCGATATTGACATCCTTTAAAAGCGTTGGAACCTTAACTTTGAGTTTTGTATTGGCACCCTCTACCTCAAGGCCATTTAGACCGGCTGCCACCACATCGTTGCCAGCACGGTTCAGCACATCCAAAATGGCCATAGCCTCAATCTCTTCGAAACCATCCGCCAATGGAACCAGAACTTTTGCCATCATACCCTCCTTATTTGACTTTTTCCAGGTATTTTCCCTCTACCGTATCCACCTTTACCACATCACCCGTAAGGATATGAAAAGGCACCTGTATCACGGCACCCGTCTCAAGAGTGGCCGGTTTTCTGCCGCCTGTTGCCGTATCCCCTTTGAAAGCTGGCGCTGTCTCCACAATCTCCAGCTCCACCACAGGTGGAATCTCAACGGAGATGGCCTTGCCGTTATGAAAAAGAATCTTTACGTTCATACCATCTTTTAGATACTTTATGTTCTCCTCACCCACCTGGTCGTGGCTAAGCGTTATCTGCTCGTAAGAGGTGGTATCCATAAAGTGCATGGATTCGCCGTCATCGTAAAGATACTGCATCTGCGTCTCTTCCAAATCCGGTTTTTCCGCT
>JAMOUF010000137.1 GCA_027068245.1 Campylobacterales bacterium
ATATTTGCCGAGAACCTGCCGTCCTGGGGCTTTCTTTTTTCGGCTATATCCAGGTTCGCCAGAAGTTTCAGCCTGGAAGAGAGGGGCGGGTAGATATCTTTGTCGAATATGAATTTCTCCGTCAATAGCCCGTCTATCCGGTTTCTAACCACACAGTTATTCTGCGTGGGCTCTATATGGATGTCGCTTGCCCTGGATAGAATGGCACTTCTTATAATTGCCTCTATAAGCTTTAAAATGGCGCTGGACTCCTCTATGTTGTCCTTATCGACTACTCCGTGCATCAGATCTTTTCTGATCTCGTTTACAAGGCCTTTAATGCTTTCTGAGAGTTCAAGTTTGTTTAGGTAGTTTTCTATCTGTTTTTTTGTAGCCAGGGCCACTTTTATCGGTTTTTTGGGAAAGAACCTCTGTATCGCCTCCTGGGCTCCGATATCTAACGGGTCGCTAAAGGCCACAATAACGGAGAGGTCCTCCTCTTTGATGGGAATCGCCTTGTATTTTTTCAGCTGGTTTAGAGGAATTTTTGAAGATAATTTTATATTTATATCCGTCGAATCAAGATCGTAAAAATTTATATGGAGCAAAGAGCCCAATCTTTTTAGTATCTTCTCTTTTATCGATCCGGATATTATATCGAGATCCGAAACGCTTAGTTTCCCCTCTCTTAGGGACCTGGCGATGGACTCGACTATATCTTCCTCTTTTGCGTAAGCTTTGTTAATGATATGGTTTAGCACATTGCTCTCTTTTGTGGCGCTTCTTTTTATATCGGCCACTTTTTGAGAGTCCATATTTAGTCGCTGCTGAATTACGTTTAAAAGCTTTTCCATAATTTTTTACCTGTAGTAGTGAATTATTTTTTTTCCGTCGTTTTTTTTCTCTTCTATAACCAAAACCTCACGCCCCTTCTTTTTCTCTTTGTATAGGGTGTAACTGCCAAAAGCGTCCTTCATATTATACCTATTATTGTTTAGTTTATACTTTTTGTTAAAAAAGAGGTTGAAAACCCGTGATATGATATGATCGCTGTTAGGAACGCTCAAACCATCAAACTTTTCGCCATCAAAAAGAGCGCTGGTTAGAAGGTTTTTTTGAGCGAGTATCAAAGAGAAGTAGGCTCTGTTTTTCCTCTGTTCCGGGCTGTTTTTCAAAAAGATGATAGGAACGCTCAGTCTGTCTATCTTATCGATATTTAGACAGGAAAAAGCGTACATGGTTATCAGGTCCGGATCTTTTTTCAGTTTGTTAAACTCTTTGGCTCCTTGTAAGCAGACATATCTGTAGTTTTTTTTCTGATACTCTTTTACCAGCTTCGAGAGGTCGGCGCTAAATGACATACCGGCAATAAGCAGTAAGATAAGAGCTCTATTCATTCTATCTCCCATAGATCTTTTTTAACATCTCTTTTGCCTCTTGTGAGGATCCGTGATGCAGGATATAGGTTTTTAAAACCCTTGCGGCCTTATCTTTTTTATTCAGTTTAACCAGATTTTTGGCAAAAATAATCCAGCTTCTCTCATCCTCTTTGTTGATCTCATTTGCTTTCAAAGCCCAGTGAAGTGATCTTTTATAATCTTTCTCGTCAAAATACCTCTGTGCCAAAAGGATTGCTTTGGAGTAGGTGGGATGGCTGTAAAAGTTCTTTTCCAGCTCTTTTATATCGGCCCTTTTGTTTGAGATAAGAACTTTGTGCGGATATCCATTTTTAGAAATCCGTGCTTTTTTTTGGGCTTTTTTCGCCACAGCTTTTCTCTTTTGGTAGAACTTTTTACCATCGAGTCTTTTTTCAAACTCCTTTGCGGGAAGAAGGATATTTTGGGAGGTGTGCGTCACTACCTCTTTTTTTTTCTCCTCCGTGGCGCTTTTTTTCGCAAAATAAAAAGCACCGATGGATAAGAGGGTGATGGTTAAAATAAAAAAGAGGGGTTTTAAAACCCTTTTTAGCCTATACTTTTTCCATTTTTTTTCCAAAAGCTCATATCTATGCATCTAAATGTCCCAGCTCTATAGCGCTCATCTCAAGATATTTCATCGGAACGCTTTTTATGTTTGTCAGTTCCGATGGCCGTTTGGTGTAAAAATAGTCTAAAATATCAAAAAGTGTATATAAAAAGAGGTTGCTTTTTCTAAAGTTGCCTTTGGTGTATCTATATATAAAGTCGCTTCTTTTTTGATCGAACCCTTTTGAGAGATCAAAAAGTTGGATAGAGAGAAGTTTTTTTTGGATATAGGCGTTGAACTCCCTTTTGGATGGTGGCGAAATATCGATAGTGGTAAAGATTCTTGTCGAAAAGTGTTCCATGCTAAGCAGCTCTTTGCTCTCTCCTGTATGCATACATAGAAGAAATTTTATTTTGTTTGTATCGGATATTATCCGGATCTTCTCCAAAAACTCCTTCTCATATATCTGGGCTTCGTCCAAAATAACAAAAAATTCAGAGTCATCGCTATTATCAAGGTTTTCAAAAAGCTCTTTTTCACCGTTGAAAAGTTTTGCGTTCAACACATTTGCAAACTCCTTGCCACTCTCAAAAGGCCTGGTAAAAAGCAGAGTTTTATCATCACCATACTCTTGCAGAAATTTTTTAAGCAACATAGTTTTACCAACACCGGCAGGCCCGCTAAGCAGCGAAATTTTAAAAGGTTTTTCCTTCAGTTCCGCCACCCTTTGAAGATATAGCACCCCGGTGTCGAGCGAGAGGTAGTTTTTTGGATCTACGCTGTCTATAAAGATCTCTTTGGCCTCTTTATAAAAATTTCTCTCCATCTACTTTATATCTTTATTGATATCTTTAAACCCCAGATCTTTCAAACTTAAAGAGTAGTTGTTTCTCTCATCAACAATTTTTGGTTTAATGACAAAAATCAGCTCAAAACGCTGATTGTCTCTTTTTTTGCTTTTGAAAATATTGCCTATAACGGGAATGTCTTTCAAAACCGGCACGCCGTTTATTAGAAAATTTTTGCTGTTTGAGATAAGTCCTCCAAGTATCAGCGTGCTGCCGTCTTTGACCTTGACTACCGAGGAGATTTTTTTCTCTTTGGTATCCGGAGCTATCTCTCTAAACCCGGCTTCATTGCTCTTTTCAGCCTCTTCGGGATTTCTAAGCTCGGAAATGGAGGGGTTGATTCTAAGAATTATGTTGTTGTCCCTGGTGATTTCCGGTGTGATGTTTAACAAAATACCGACGAAGATAGAGGAGGGGGTATATGACTTTTCACCAAGATTGCTGTTTGCGCTTATGGTAATGGATGTTGGGACATTGTAATTTAGCGTCTCTCCGATGGTTATGATGGCCGGCTGGTTGTTTAAGGTCAACAGTTTTGGGTTTGAGAGCGTTATGACTTTGCCGTTTTTTTGTAAAAAATCTATCAGTCCGGATAGGTTGAATGCGGCGTTTATGATGGTCGTGGCGGTTGTGGCGTGTGAGAGATTCTTGAAATTGGAGCCCACGGCAACATCTTGATAAGTAGCGATGGGATTGGTGGGCGTAAACTTATCCTCACTGTTTAGGGTTCCGTTTAGGGTTAGGCTAAACCTGCTCCAGTCTATGCCCGATGTAAAGCTGTTTTTAAACAGAACAGCCAAAATCGATACATCTATCATCACCTCTTTATGCAGCCTGTTCTCTATCAAATCTATATATTTTTTTACTCTTGCTATCTGTTTTTTAGTGGCGGTGACCGTTACGAGCCCTGCGTTTTCGTTTATGACGGGCTTTGGCGCTTTGTAGTTGTCTCCTGGTCTGTTTAAGATGTTGTATATTTCAGCCTGCAGGTTTTTCCAAAAATCGAACTCGTCCAAAGAGGTTATAAGATTTACATCCCGTGTCTGCCTTTGGGCTCCGCCTTCCTGGCTTGTTGCTCCTATATCTACAGAGGCGTCGGTGGTGGCCTCACCTTTTCGAATGGAGGTAATATAGTCTATATGGAAGGTTTTTGTGATAAGGTATCGTATTTTTAATATATTTTTATCCAGCTCCCAGTCAAGATCGTGGCTTGAGAGTAATATATTTAAAAGCTCGTAAAGAGGCACATCCTTTAGATGTATTCGATCAACGCTCTCATAAAGTTTTCTTCTTGCGTATCTGTCCTCATATATCACTGTCAAACCACACTCTTCGGCAAGGTTGTCTATGAACTCTTTTACCTTTACGCCCGGTTTGCTGTTTATTGTGAAGAGCCTGCTTTCGCAGCCGTTTTGTCCATATACGAATAGGGAGATTATCAAAACCAGTAAAATTTTTCTCATTTTCTTCCCTTTAAAATTTTTATAAGGCCGCTTTTTCTCTTTTTATGCAAAAAAAGTTTCAGGGTTTTGTTTCCCCTTTGTAATATAACATAATTTTCTCTTATAGCAACAATTTTAAATCCCTCTATTTTAGAGCCAAGTTTATACCAGCGGCCATTGATTTTCGCCCTGTCGTTGAATATAGCCTGGAGTCTAAAGATTTTTCTTTTTTTCTTTTTGATCTCTTTTTCTATCTTTTTTTTGATTATTTTAATAAGTTTTTTCTCATTTACAAAGGGATTTTTCAGTTTTTTGATCTTTTGTGGGTCCAATCCTACCCTTTTTTGTTTGACTTTCTCTATCAGCTGGTCTATATCCGGATAGGGGGATTTGGCAAGGATGGTTCCACCCAGGAGTATGATGATTAAAAGTTTATGCCCCATACCGATACCTTAAATTGAAGTTTTATTGGACTTGAGTCATACATCCTTAGACTGTATACGTCAACTACAAGATCGCTCTGCTCTATATCGTTTAAATATGCGATCAGATCTTTATAATCCCCATTACAACCCAGCTCTATCTCAAGAACATGTCCAAAGCTGTTGGTGACATCTATAAAGCTGTTTAATATATAGTCTATCTCTACGCTGTTTTTCTCCGCTTTTTGTGTCAAAGAGTTTAAAAAATCAGACCATTTTTGTTTGTTGTAAAGAAGATAGGAGAGTTCTCTGATCTTGAAGTCGAGGTAGTTTTTCTTATCGCTTATCTTTTGAAAATCGTTTTTTAGTTTCTTTATCTGGTTTTGAAACACTTTAATATAGTAATTCTCATCCCCATTTACCGTCATCGCTTTGATATACATCAGATCCGCCTGAAGCTTTGACTCTATCTGAAGTTTTTTTGATCTCTCTTTTTTCATAAATTTTTCCGACATGGGAAAGAGATACTGATAAGAAAGAGCGATTACGCCAAAGAGTATGGAAAAATATATAAGATACTTCTCGCTCCCCTTTCTTGATTCGAAAAATGCGTCTATTTTTTGCGTCAAACTCATTTGACCTGAACCTTTAAGTTACTAAAATAGATCGAGCTGTTAATATCGGGCCTCTCTATCTTATCGATAGAGATGTCGTATCTGTTGTTTTTAGTATGCATAATATATTTTATAAACTCCGTAATCGCTTTGTCGTCGGCAGATGTGACGTTAAATTCGAAATTTGAATTATTCACATCTATTTGCGAGACAAGAAGTTTGTATTTCACCATATCCTCCGTCAGATCGGCAAGGGTAAGCGCTTTTAAAATGTAGTTTACCTTCTTGTCGTAAATAGCGTTTAAAATCTCCTCGCTTCTGGCAAGTTCCGCTCTTTTTTGCTCTATCTTCTTTTTTAGATTCTCGATCTCTTTTTTAAGCCTGTTGATGGTTGTCTCAAGGGTTATCCTTTTGATATGAACCTTTTCATACTCTTTTTGTAAAACATGGCTTTCGTATCTGTATTTATACCCCAAAAAGAAATTGTATGCCGGATAGGCCGCACCTATAAGCAAACTTGCGGCCGTAATGAGAATAAGTTCGCCCGTTGGCCTTTTAAACAGGGGTTTTGGCCTTGGATATAGGGTGAAATTTGGGTATTCGATATCAAGTTCATTTATATCTTTCGCGGTTAAAATCAAAAGATAGTGGATCTTTTCTACAAATTTCTCCGTAGTATGGATCCCAAAATCGAAATTCAGGTCATAAGCCTCCTGGGCCAAATAGGTGAGGGAATACTCCTCGATCCCTTTTATAAAACCAAATTCCCCATCTATGAAAATTTTATCAATGATCTCAATGTTGTTTGCCCTTTTTGCGTAGATCAAAACATCGTTGATATGCAAAAAAAGCTCGCTGAAAATCTGCATGTAAAACTGCAGCTTATCAAGATCGGACATCTTCAATCCCTCGGTGGAGAGGTCGTTTATCACCTCCTCCACGCTCACATCTTTCATCATAAGCTCACTGAGCCTTTGGGCGATATCTTTGAAAGAGTATTTGAGTGACTTGGAGTAAAGAAGGTTGCCGTTTTGGTAAAGAGCCAAAAAGCTGTCTTCCGTTTGCATATAGATAAAAAGATGCACCTCGTCGTTGGATAGAAATTCGTTGGTATAGAGCGTTTTAAATACCAAGGGAACGGGAATGATGTAGTCTATGAACGGGACTTTGGAGATAATGTCCTTAAATGTCTCCTCGATGATTTTAGGCTCTGTCACAAATACCTGGAAAATCCTGTTTTTATCAGTGGGAAGAGTGGGGATCTCCATATACTCTATCTTATACTCGATAGTCTGGTCCAGATCCAGCTCCTCATAGGTTTTAAGCTCAATAACGTCTTTTAAATCCTCATCCGGAATATTTTTACTGATCTCGAGTTTTGTTAAAATAAAGTCTTTTCTGTTTAGAAAGGAGATATAGAAGTTTTTTTTACTCTTTTTGGAGAAGTTATATTTTTTCAGCTGGTTTTTGTCATAAATATAGATAAGTTTGTTATATGGATTGATAGAGACGTAAGATAAGTTATTCTGATTCATAACGCTCCAGCTTTTTTAAATTCATTTTAACGAAAAAAGCTTAAGGTCAGCCTAAAATCAGAAGATATAGCCTATTTTCTCCATCTCTTTCTTGTCTTTCGTCCACCCTTTCTTTACGACGACGAAAAGTTCGAGGTAGATTTTTTTGCCGCTGAAATCCTCAAGAAGCTTTCTGGCACTCTTTCCAATCCTCTTTAGGGTCTCTCCCTTTTTGCCAATTATTATACCTTTTTGTGTAGGTTTTTCCACCACTATCATTGCATAAACTTTATCAATATCTGGAGACTCTTCGATTTTTTCTATTATTACGTCGCTCTCATAGGGAATCTCGTCACTCACATTCTCAAATATCGCCTCTCTTATAAGCTCTTTGTATATCTCTCTTATGTTTTCCGTAGTCAGAAGTTCCGGATCGAAATAGTAGGGGTGGTTTGGCAGATGCTTTACGATGGCATCGAGCAGCTGCTCTTTTCCGATATTTTTTTTCACGCTTACTGGCACCAGCTCCAAAAATCTGTCCTGGTACTTTTGATACTGGGCTATCTTTTTCAAAAGCTCCTCGTTGCTTACCATATCTATTTTGGTAAGCACGAGAATGTGGGGTTTGTTGGAGAGTTTCAAAAACTTCTCATAGTGCTCGATGGGGTCCGTTACGGGTGCTAAAAATAGCACCAGGTCACAGTCGCCTATGGCTTTAAGGGCCTCTTCGAGCATAAATTTGTTCAAAAGCCTCTCTTTTTCATGCAGACCGGGCGTATCGATGAATATAATCTGGGCGTTCTTATACATAACGATAGCCAAAAGCCTCTTTCTGGTTGCCTGGGCCTTGTGGCTCACCATGGCTATCTTTTCGCCCAGCAGCCAGTTTAAAAGTGAGCTTTTCCCGGCGTTTGGCCGGCCTATAAGGGCTACAAACCCGGCTTTCGTGTCAGAGGATGTATTTTGCGAGTTCGTCATTTTCTATAATCTCCCCTAATTTTTCATCTACGAATTCTTTGGTGATAACGATCTTTTCACCTCTGTGCTCGTCGGCTTCGAAACTGATATCCTCCAACAGGTTCTCTATAACCGTATGGAGCCTTCTAGCACCAATATCTTCGATTTTCTGGTTGGCGTTGTGGGCGTATCTGGCAATGGCTCTAAGCGCCTCGTCCTCGAACTCCAGTTCCACCCCTTCGACGCTTAGCAGGGCCTGATACTGCTTTACAAGGGAGTTTTTAGTCATCTTCAGTATTTTATATAGCGCCTCCTCATCCAGGGTGTTTAGTTCCACTCTGAGAGGGAAACGGCCCTGAAGTTCGGGGATAAGGTCGCTGGGTTTGCTTAGGTGAAAGGCCCCGGCGGCGATGAAGAGGATGTGGTCGGTTTTGACGGGCCCCCATTTGGTGCTTACCGTGCTGCCTTCGACTATCGGGAGCAGGTCCCTTTGAACGCCCTCTTTGCTCGGGTCGCTTTTTCTATCGCCGCTGCTGGCTACCTTGTCTATCTCGTCTATAAAGATTATTCCCTCTTCCTGGGCCTTTTTCAAAGCGTCCTGTTTTATCTGCTCCATATCCAGCAGGTTTTCGCTGGCTTCGTTTTTGAGTATCTCTTTGGCATCTTTGATGGTAACCTCTTTTTTGATGCTCTCTTTATTTACGCCCATGGTAAAAATCCTGGCTATCGATTCCTGGGCCCTTGCCAGGTCAGGGGGGAGGTTCGCATCATCCAAAGAGAGCGTGTTTTTCGCTATCTCCACCTCTATTTTGAGATTGTCAAGCTCTCCTTTGAGTAGTTTATCCCGCATCTTCTCGTAACTCTTTTCATACTCCCTCTTTCTCTCCTCGCTTGCCATCTTTGGCAGGGGAGGGAGCAGCTTTTCGAGTATCTTTTTGTTTACGTACTCCTCTATCGCCTCTTTGTTCTTCTCTTTGTGTATCTCTTTTACCAGCACTATGGCGTTGGCTACCAGGTCTCGCACCATGGACTCCACATCCCGGCCCACGAAGCCAACCTCGGTATATTTGCTCGCCTCCACTTTTACAAAAGGCAGGTCGAGGCTTTTTGCGAGCCTTCTTGCAATTTCTGTCTTACCCACGCCCGTGCTTCCTATCATAAGGATGTTTTTTGGCGTTATCTCATCTTGAAGCTCTGGCGGCAGTTTCATCCTTCTGTATCTGTTTCTAAGGGCGATTGCGATGACCTTTTTTGCATCTTTTTGTCCGATGATATACTCATCCAGGTATCTGACAATCTCTTTTGGGGTTAAATCCATCAATCCTCCAATGAAAGTAGTTTAATGTTGGTGTTGGTATAGATGCAAAGCTCGCCCGCTATTTGCAACGACTCTTTTACAAGCTCTTTTGGCTCCAGATTACCGTGTTTATCCAGTGCTCTGGCGGCTGAGAGGGCGAAATTGCCTCCGCTGCCAATGGCCGCTATCTTGCCGTCTTCTGGCTCCACAACGTCGCCGTTTCCGCTGAGTATAAAGATGTTTTTGGTATTTAGGACTATCATCATAGCCTCAAGCCGCCTTAGATACCTGTCTTTTCTCCACTCTTTGGAAAACTCTATCACGCTTTTTACCAAATCACCCTTTTTGCTGTCCAAAATGTTTTCGAACATATCGAAAAGGTTGAAGGCGTCGGCGGTGCTGCCGGCGAACCCGGCCAGGATTTTACCCTTGTGAAGAGTTCTTATCTTCGTGGCGTTTCCCTTTAGCACCGTGCTGCCGAATGTCACCTGGCCGTCGCCGCCTATGACCGCCTCTTTTCCGTTTCTATAGCCAAGTATGGTGGTGGCTTCGAACATCAGACGGCCTCTACTATCAGCTTCAGCGTGGCGTGAATGCCGTGTCCGAGTTTTATGTCGATATCGTATTCGCCCGTCTGTTTGATAGGCGGATGTATATCTATATGTTTCTTGTCAATCTCTATGCCAAACTGCTTTTTAAGCTCCTCGGAGACCTCTTTGTTGGTTATGGCTCCAAAAAGCGCCCCGTTTGCTCCGGCTTTATGTCTGATGGTAAGCGTGATGCTTTCGATTTTCTCTTTTATCTTTTTTAGCTCCTCAATCTCTTTGGCCTCCATCTCTTTTCTCTTTTGCTGCTCCTTCTCCCAGGCCTCTATAACATCTTTGGTGGCTATTTTGGCGAAACCTCTGGCTATCAGGAAGTTTTTCGCATAGCCGTCTTTTACATCTTTGACCTCTCCGGCTTTTCCAAGGTTTGGAACGTCTTTTATCAATAATACTTTCATTTCTTTCTCCTTACGTGACCTTCTATGATAAATCTAAGAGCGTTGAGTTTTATAAACCCTTCCGCATCTTTTTGATTATACACCTCATCCTCTTCAAATGTGCTGAATTCGGGCGCGAACAGGGAGTTTGGAGACTTTCTGCCGACGACGAACGCGTTTCCTTTGTGAAGTTTGAGTCTGACCGTTCCGTTTACGTTTTCCTGGGTTTTGTCGATTGCCGCCTGCATCATCTGGCGC
>JAMOUF010000138.1 GCA_027068245.1 Campylobacterales bacterium
GGCTTTTTCCCAACTCTTAACATCAACCTCCATCCGGATACTCTGGCTAACCCGACGGCATTAAAAACTATTATCAACATCCTGAAAGGGGAGAAGGTAAATTTCGAGATAATCGAGAGGAGTTTCTTGCAGGGTCGTGAGGCATTCGAGGGGCTTGAGATGATACAGAAAGAGGGTTTTGGCATCTCCATAGACGACTACGGCACCGGCTATACAAATATGGAGACAATATTAAACTATGACATTAAAGAGATAAAACTTGATAGACAGCTTATATTGCGGGCACATCAGTGGAAAGGAGCCACGGTATACCGCTCCATCGTAAAAATGGCGTCGGACCTTGGGTTAAAAAGCGTGGCTGAAGGGGTGGAGACGAAGGAGCAGTTCGATCTGGCGAAATCTTTTGGCGTGGATTTTATGCAGGGATTTTACTTTTTGCCGGCGGTGGATGAGAAAAAAGCCTATGAGTTTGCCAAAAATTTCAAGCTAAAATAGCTACTCCTCGCTGGCTAACTTGAATATATCACTAAACTCCTCCACGAACTCCCTGCATCTTTGACAGATAAGCTCTCCCCCTTTGTAAGAAAAAGGCGTGTTGCACTCGGTGCATATCTCCATCGTATGCTCTATCAGCTCCTCGCCCCTGTCGAAAATCCATTTTACTATATCTATATAATCCTCGTTTTTTATGGCTTCAGGCTTACATACATCGATGCAGATTCCACACCCTATGCACTTTCCGGCCATAAACCATATGGCTGTCCCCTCTTTTGCGCCAAAGAGCGCCTCCGTGGGACAAAACTGGATACACTCTCCACAGTTGTCACAGGAGTCGTTTATGCTCTTTTGCGATAAAAAAGAGTAGATGGTAGGCAAAAGGGTATTTTTTATCTCCTTTGCGACAGGTTTTAGTGTCTGTTTCAAAAGGGAGAGTTTTGGAGGTACCTTATTTGGCTTTTGAAGCGAAGTTTTATCCTCACCGCTTAGAGCCTCTTTCGCACCGCCAAAGAGCGTCTTGAAAAAGTCTCTTCTATCGCTTTTATAGGCCCGCTCCTCAAAACTTTTCTCAAATCCAAGCTCTCTTACAAAGCGCTCACCCTCCTCCATCCTCTTTTTTATGCTCTCAAGCACCTTGCCATCACGGTTAAGCTCGCACTCCTGGCAGTGGCTGATATCGCAAGAGACTCTGTCGGTTTTTAAAAGGGCGGCGGCGAAATGGGCGCTGTCAAATACGCTCAGGCACGGAATGTCCTTTTTGCACGAAAGCATCGCATCTTCTTTTGAAAGCCTTTCAACATAGTCGTTGGCATCGAAAAAATCCAGGCTCAAAGCCTCGGTGGGGCATACGCCTATACAAACGGAGCAGTTGGTGCACTTATTTGGATTCAATCTCATTTTGTTTCTGTCGAAATAAAAAGCCCCGTGGGGGCAGATATCCAGACACTCTTTGCAGTCGTTGTGAAAGTATGCGTTTCTTAGACATTTAAGCATGTCAAATTCAAAAAGGTCGCCCTTTTGTCTATACTCCAGGCTCATCATATTCCTCTTTCAAACTCTCATATTCACTCAATAAAAAGTCGGTGGTAAAATCGCATAAATCCCTGTAAAAAGGGGTCTGGGCAACGTTTTTAATCCCTGTTAGATAGGGCGGAACCCACTGCAGCAGATGTTTTTTCAAAAACGCGAAAGCCGCCTTGTTCTCGTTCCTGTATACAAGGTTTTGCATAAATCCAAACTCGATGCTTATATGGTCTGGAGCCAGTATCTCGGTGTTGTTCATATTTACCTCATAGCCGTTTTCGAAGTAGAAAAACATTACGGGATTTTGCAGCCCTACCAGTATCTCCCCCGTGGAGTCCATCACCAGCGTCTCCACCGGCTGGGAGTTTACAACGAAAAGCGAGTTGAAATCCACGTTCAGCTCATCTTCGAGCTCCCGGCTCTCTTTTTTGAAATACTCTTCGCAGTTTTCGCCAATCATCTCCAAAAGCTCCGGATTTTTCTTCAAATCCTCAATCTCCTTTGCACCAAGCGACTTCTCGAATCCCCTGGATAAAAAGGCGTAAACAAAAGCGCGGGTTTTGTTATCCAAACAGTATCCTTTTTGATAAATTTAAATATTTAACGATTTAAACATATAACTTTATCAATGTCAAACCGCCAAAAAGCGGTTTGATTTAGAGACAGCCTTTGAAGAATGATTTCTTTGGCGGAGGGGGAGCTTTGAATTCCATAGCCTCGATGGTCTTACCGTCTTTATCCAGTGTCCCTATGATAGTAACCTCGTTTCTGTTGGCGGCCTTTTCCAAAAGCTCGCTTACGTGAACCCCTTTTGGTTTCACAATATAGTATCTGCCCTCGTCGTGAACGTAGAGGACAAACTCCCTTTTTTCAGGCTGCCCCGGAAGCCAGTGCTTGTAACACCCCTCCTCGCCGCAGTGATAGCTCTCCAGCCTGCAGTCGGCAAAGAGGTCATTTTCAACGCACCACTTCGTGGCCAAAAACCCTTTTTTCTCGAACTCTCCCTTTTCACCGCCGCTGGCAAAAAGAAAAGCCGCGGCAAGAAGGGATAGAAACATTACTCTTTTCATTTTTCCACCTCCGCTTTAAGTGTCTGCATATAAGCAACTATATCTTTAATCTCCTCCGGTTTTAGGTAGTCAAAGGGAGGCATGGTGGAGATTCTGTTGCCTTTATCGTCCACCGTATACCAGCTGAAATTTGGATGGGCGTTTCTGTTATATCCGGGAACCACCACAGCACTTGGGTCGAGTATGGACTCTTTTATATACGCAGCCGTAGCCTGGCCTCCTATGTTGTAAAGCCCGGGAGCCATATATTTTGGCGCCATCTCCGCACCGCTCCATCTGTGGCAGCTGGCACAGTTTGTCATAGCCAGCTCTTTTCCCTTTTTCACATCCCCTTCAACCTGCTCGGTAACCACCTTCTCAAGTTCCTTGTTATCCGCACCCGGCATCTTTACGGCAATCCATCCGGACAGTCTTTTAAGACCGTCTCTTTGAAGCTCCTTTCCGTCCCACACGGCCACGGAGACAGCATATTCCCCTTTGCTTGGAGCTGCATAGTCGTCTTTTACGGGCCTTATGACGGTTCCGCCCCAAAGGCCTCTTTTGTCCACATAGTGCATATCTGTTCTGTAGTTTACGGAGTTGTCCTTTATCTCGGTCATACTCCTGAAACCTTCGCTGACAAACGCTTTTTGATATGTTCCCACACCTCTTTTTTCCGCCTCTTCTTCAAACTTCTTCAGCTCTTTGCCAAAGTAGTTTGTGTTGTGCGGGTTTACCTGATGCGCCACATCTCCAAAGCCGTTGGGCTCGAAGACTTTGCCGTAGGCCTTTCTAATATAGATAGCTACGGGTCTGCCGTCGCTTCCCATACCTATATAGGGAAGTTTTTCCGGGTTGTCTGCACTGCTGGCGAACTGCACGGCGAAGCCGTCGGGGTATTTGTCGCTGCAATAGCAGTCAAAGACATCTTTGGTCTTATCGGGCCATCTGACGATTATCGCCACGTTTTTGCCATCGGTAAGCGCTCCAACGTTTACCACTTTGGCTTTGGCGTTTTTGTTTATCTCGTTGGCCTTTTTGTCGTTAAGCTGTATGGTCTTTTGGGGATAGACCACCACATCCTGCCACTTTATATTTTTTACCAGCTTGTTTCCGCACTTAAATCCATCCAGGCTGTCCACTTTTACAGCCTCAACGATATTGCCGGCTAAACTGAACGAGGCGGCCAGGCTCAAAACCGCCGCTGTTGTTATTACTCTTTTCATGCGTGCACCTTAAAATGGATTTGAGATGGCTTCGTATATTTTCCAGCCACATATCTGTCGTCTACAAGTGGCAGCGGCTGCATACCTTTTTTCCTGGCCACTTCAACATAGTAGTCGTGGTCGAGTCTGAACATATCTTTGTGCTGATAGGCTATCAGTATATCCATAAGCTCGCTTTTACCGGTTTTTGCCCTCTTCTCTCTCTCAACTCTTATCGTATCTATCGCTTTATGCACATCGGGGCCGAACAGTTTTTCAAGCTCTTCAACGGGTATTCTGTTGCTTCCCTCGATTATCCTGCCCTCTGCGTCGAATTTTGGAGGAGCTTCCGTTGGAGGGATATAGTAGACGTTTGGCTGGGTTCCGTAATCCGGTCTTAACGGAAGGGCCACTTTGTATTTGTGAACCAGTTTATGCACCTGGCTCTCCTCATCATCCAAAAATCCCACGAATCTGATTCTACCTACGCAGCTTTGGGCGCAGGCTGGCGGAAGTCCCTGTTCGATTCTTGGAAAGCAGAGGATACACTTCTCGCTTTTGGAGATTTTGGGATTGAAATATATCTTTTTGTAGGGACATCCGGCTATACAGTATCTATATCCCTGGCATCTGTCCAAATCCACGAGCACCACGCCGTCCTCTTCCCTTTTGAATATGGCGTCTCTTGGACACGCACTCAGACATCCGGGGTTGGAGCAGTGGTTACAGATACGGGGCAGATAGAAAAAGTAGTTATCCATCGGAAACTCTCCGGCACCCTCATCCTCATCCCAGTTTGGTCCCCAGGTGGGTGTGGTATCCGGTCTGATACCCGGAGTTGGAGAGCCATCGATAAGGTTTTGCTCCGCCAACGAGTCGTAGTTGTAGTCCCAGGGTACCCCGTAATCGGACTCGATATTTGGGATGATGCCAGGCTGCAAATCACCGGCGGCGTCGAAACCGCCTCCAAGCTCCATCCATTTTTTGGGATAACCCTCTCCAGGATATGTCTCCACGTTGTTCCAGTACATATACTCACGGCCGTTTCTGTTGGTCCACTGAGTCTTACATGCAACTGTACAGGTCTGACAGCCTATACATTTGTTAAGGTCCATTACCATTGCTAATTGTCTTTTAGACATTCCACTCTCCTATTAATATGTAAACTTGGTAGATTTTTCAACATCGACTGCACCGTCGTATGCATACTGGTTACCGTCCCATAGTCCGCCAAACTTCAGATGTCCCCATCCATCGGCAAGCTCCAGCAGATTCAACGCCATAGGGACACACTCGTTGTGGCCTTTGTTGAAAAGATACTGATACGGCTCCCATCCATGCTCCATAACCAGCGTATCGGGAGCTACCGATGAGCTTACTTTCGCCATGGCGTAAAACTCTCCAAGCTCGTTGAATATCCGGATGGTATCTCCATCTTTGATACCCTTCATATCGGCTATCTTTCTGTTGAGGGCCACGTAAGGAACGCCCCTTTGCAGTCTTTGCAGCGTTCTGCTTGTCTTCCAGTTGCTATGTATTGACCATCTGGCGTGAGGCGTCATAAGCATGAAAGGATTCTTCTTACCCTGCGGCGCGATAGGTTTCAAGGCGTAATTGGTGCCGTTTACTATCTGCAGATAGGTAGGATGGTCCACATAGAATGTCTGACGGCCCGTAAGCGTCTCGAAAGGCTCCAGTTTAAAAAGCGTAAACTCTCCGGAGTTGTATGGCCTGTCCGCATAAAGCGGGCTCATCTTGGCCGCTTTTTCGTTCAGCTGCAAAAAGCCTCCGGCAGCATACATCTTCTCCATCGTCCATGGCTGATACTGGTCACACTTCTCCAAAGCGGCTTCCACGGCCAGCTTGTCCGTTCCAAGATAGGGCTCCATCGCAGCCTCGCTCTCTTCGTCGGTGTTTGTATACTCTTTGTAAAAGTTCGCCAAATCCCTGTATCCGGTTCTGGCATATTTTTTACTGTCCGGAACCTTGGCCTTGGCTCTGTTTTCAGGCCTGTTGGCAATCTCTTCAAGCTTTTTGGCCAAAAACGCAAATAGGCTCCACTCGTCTTTCGCCTCGCCAACTGGCTTCATATTCGCCATAGGCTGGGCCAGATTGGTAAACCTGTGATACCCTGGGCTGGTTCTTATATCGTATACCTCATAGTGAGATTTTGCCGGCAGCAGCACGTCTGCGAACATTGCCGCCTCGCTCATTTTATAATCCACATAGGCATAGAATTTCGTCTTTTTAAGGAACGCTTTTCTATATTCGCTACCCTTGTTTCTTCTAAATTTGGAGTCCGCCACTATCAGGGCAACATCCGGAGTCCACCAGGGCTTGTAGTATAGCTCTCCCTCTTCTCTTTCCTTACCGTCTTTTCCGTTTTGAAGGGCCTCTTCCACTATTTTTATATAGTCCTCTTTACTCATTTTGCCATCATGGGCTCTCTTGACGTCTTTGTCGCTGAAATACTCCTTGAAGGTTTTCATACCGTCACCAAATACGAACTCTCCCACGAATCCGGAGCCGAATCTTGGCTTATACTTTCCTCCAAATCCGCTAAGCGTTCCAAGGCCGCTCAGGCTGAACTCGTTTTCGGTGTTAAGCCCGCCATATGGCCCAAGGCGTCCGGTAAGGCCGCAGATAGAGGAGATGTTCCAGATATTTAAAATACCGTTAAAATATTTGTTTAGACTAAACCCTGTGGTTATCTCCACCACTTTTGGAAGAGCAATTTCACGGGCCAGAAGTCTTACCGTATCCGGATGGACTCCCGTGATTTTTTGGGTATCTTCAGGGGAGAATTTGGAAACGTTCTGTTTGAGTTTTTCAAATACGGTAGTCACTTTGACTTTGCTGCCATCTTTTAGCGTTACCTCCCAGCTGCCCTCAAGCTCAGGGTCGATTCCAAGCTCTTTTATATCGAGGGTTTTGTGGCTGCTTCCCTCGCTTCCGGGCATCAAAGCCACTTTACCGCTCTTTTTGTTCATAGTATAGAACTGGGCCTCGTAATGCTCGTGCTCCTCCTCGTTATGAGGCTCTTCCATATCTATTCTTCTAAGAAGCTTTCCGTTGTCCTCCCTTATCAAAAATGGAAGGTCTGTGTATATCTTCATAAATCCCGGCTTATACATTTTGTTGTTGATAATCTCATGCATCACACTCATCGCCAGAAACTGGTCGGTTCCGGGCTTTATAGGAATCCAGAGGTCCGCACTTTTTGCAGATGCGTTAAATTCCGGAGTGATAACGATGATTTTGGCCCCGTTATACTTCCCTTCCCAGACGAAGTGGGCATCAGGGATTCTTGAAACGGAAGGGTTCGCTCCCCAAAAGACCGCCGTATCCACCGTATACATAAAATCATAGGTACACCCAACGTTACCCTCGCCGTATGCCACCGCGGCACCGCTGAACATATCCCCAAGATATGAGGCCGGATAGATTCTGTAAGCCCCAAGCTGGGTGGAAAATCTAAGAGGCGCGCCCCTTCTTCCCTCTGTCAAAAGACCGGTTCCAGCGTGAACCATAAGCCTGTCCGGACCTTTATCCGGATCTGTCATCACATCCCATATCTTTTGGGCGACTATCTCGGCAGCCTCATCCCAGCTGACCCTTTTCCATTTACCCTCTCCCCTTTTGCCAACTCTTACCATAGGATAGAGGATTCTGTCTTTTTCATACATAACCTGGGAGTGCTGTATACCTTTGTTACATCCTCGTGGGTTGAAATCCGGGATTTTCGGGTTGATACGGGGATATCTGGCAGACTGGTTCTCCCTGGTGACAACACCGTTGTTTCCCCAAATCTCCCAGGCACAGTTACCCTGACAGTTGACGCAGTGGTAGGCAAAACCGTGCTCCTCTTTCTTTCCGTAAGTAAACCCGAACTCGTTTCTATACATCTGCTCCGTATAACTGGTGTTGGGGTAGTTCTCCTTACCGTTTTCCACCTTGATGACGCCGGTTTTTGCAAACAGGGTTCCGGAACTTGCCACAAGTGCCGCCGTGGCGCTTGATATCTTTAAAAAGTCTCTTCTTTTTTTATTGACCGCTACACTCATAGACACCTCTCCTTATCTTCTTATAGGTAAATTCATATCGTTGCCCCACTCATCCCAGCTGCCGCTGTAAACCTTGGCGTTTTTGTACCCAAGCAGTCTCAAAGCGGTGATGATGTCAGAGCCCCTTCCGGTTCCCACCTGGCAGTATGCATAGATGGTTTTATCCTTTGTGACGCCGAATTTGTTAAAGAGTTTTTGCAGCTCCTCTTTGCTTCTGAAGCTCTTTTTGTTTTTAAAGTCGGTGATATGTTTCCACTCTATGAATTTGGAAGTTGGGATATGACCCCCTCTTGCCACATGGTCCATCTTTCTCTCACCGATTATCTCTATCATGCTTCTGGTGTCTATTACCACATATTTGGATTTGTCCCCGTTTTTAAGACGGTCTTTTACCGCGTGATATACCTCGTCTTTTCCGGCTATCCAGCTGTAGTCAATCTTTTTGGGGTCGATTTTATAATGTTTTGGAGTGATTTTTCTCTCGCTCTCGGGACACAAAACCGCATAGTGGCCGTTTCCTAAATCCACTTTTTTGATGCCTCTTTGGATGATGAGCTTTTTGGCAAGCTCGGCCATCTTCTTTTTAAGCTCTTTGTATTTTGCCTTGAGCTTTTTATACTCTTCCAAATTTCCGGCTTTTTTTGCTTTTTTATAAGCTTTTTTTATCTTTCTTGCCTCGGCTTTGAGTTTGTCGTAAAGCTTCTGGTTCGGGTCAAGCGCCTTTATGGCCTCGATTCCGCCATCGAGCACATAGACCTTCTTATGGCCATAGCTTTTAAAATAGGCCAAAACTCCGGTGGCGTTGGGGCCTCTGAAGTTATCGTAAGCTATAATCGTCATACCGTTGTCTATACCGTGGGCCCCGATGTAGTGTTCCGCATCTTTTGGACACATAAAAAGAGGCGCACAGTGCATTCTTCCCATAATGTCGGAATGGTGAAGGTGGTGAGCGTACATATTCACAGAACCTCTGATATGTCCGTTTTCAAAAGCCGTCTCACTGTCACCGTCGACAAACATAACATTTGGATCATCAATCAGCTTGTAGGCCTCCTCGCCGCTTATCGTAAGCCTCTCGGCCGCCCAGCTGCCCGAAGCCAACAAAGCCATAAACAAAAGGGCTTGCAACAACCTCTTCATTACTACTCCTTATAAGTAACTTTAATTGCGCTTATACCCGATTTTACGGGCTTTACGCTATCGTTTCCATTATAGTTTTATAACCTTTAATCAAAACTTAAGAGTTATTCTTTTTCACTCCCAACCTTTGAATTGAAGGTTATATCCAGGTAAACTACAGCGAAAATATAACATTTATTCAGATAATTTTATAGTAACGCCAAATTAAACTGATATAAAAAATTTTGCTACTATTTAAAGAAAAAAAGGATTGTGATGCAAAGAGAAGAGGCTTTGGACAAGCTCGAGGATAAGACACTCCCTCTTGAAGAGGTAAAAGAGATTTTTGAATGTTTCAAAGATGACAACGAGATTGTGGGGATGGTGGCTATGAATCTTAGCCTTAGAACCAGCGTATATAACAGGGATATGGGTAAAAGCCCCATAATGACGGAACTTTTAATAGAGCTAAGCGAGGTCGAGGATATGGGAAGCCGCTGGGCCGTGGCGAAAAACCCACACACTCCCACCGAGATTTTGGAAAAACTGGCAAAGGACGGGGTAAACCTGGTAAGAGCTCTTGTGGCTACAAACCCAAATACGCCACAAAATGTGCTAAAAGACCTTTTTGAGGATGAAAAGATAGTTAAAGACGGCATAAGTGGCAACCCTGGCGCTCCGGCAGAGCTTTTAAAGGAACTTGCGAAAGATAGTGACAAACTGGTTAGACTAAGAGTGGCGGAAAACCCCGCCACGCCAAGGGAGGTTTTGGAAAGCCTTCAAAATGATGCCGATATGGACGTAAGCCGGGCGGCAGAAATAAAACTAAAGGAAAAAGATGCATAACGGTGGCTTTTCTATGTTGGAAAAACAGCTTCTGGCACTGCACTACAGCGGAAGCTACATAACCAATTTCGAATTCAAAGAGATTGCCGACTCTTTGGGACTTGAGGTGGATTTGGCTGACAGGGAGAAGATGGTAAAAAACCTTCTGAAAACCTCCGGAGAGCAAAACAGGCAAAAAGAGCTGTTCGACGCCGTTTGTGAGCTGCTGCAAAAACGCATAAAGGAGTATCAGCAGCTTTTAGAGCTCTATCCGGATGCAAAAGATATAGTAGGCGGCTACATACAAAAGACAAGAAGCACGATAATGCTGCTGCAACAACGCTCAAGGATGAATCCCTATGAATAAAGAGATTTTAAAAAGACTTGAGGCCATCAGGTATCCGGGTCTGGAGAAAAATATCGTGGAAATCGGGGCCGTT
>JAMOUF010000139.1 GCA_027068245.1 Campylobacterales bacterium
GAACCGCCATTATCCTGGACCCTATGGTAGCCACCGGCAACTCGTTAAAAGACGCTTTGGATATCATAAAACAGGAAAGTCCCAAAAGGGTAATATCTCTAAATATCATAGGAGCTCCTGAAGGATTGGAAAATGTCTCATCCACCCATCCGGATACAGATATCTACATAGCCCAGATAGATGAGGGGCTAAATGACAAGAAGTTTATCATACCAGGACTTGGGGATGCTGGAGACAGGGCATTCAATACCTGATAACGCCGCTTTTGGCACCTTAATACCTTTTTTGCGAAAAATGATTTATAATTACAAAAAACAAAGGAGGTAAATATGAAAAAGTTTTTAATACCGGCTATGATGATATCGGCGGCCCTCGCCTTCAATATAACGCAAAACAGCTACGGCGCTTACGAGGATTTTGACGCGGTATGTCAGATGGAGTTTGGCAAAGGATACACGACAGCCTCATGGGAGGATATCAAAAAAGCTTACGAAAAAGCCGGTGACAAGGAGAGGTTTTTAAAAGAGCTCGGGTTCGACTCTTATGATAAAAGCTATATCATAACCACAGCCAAAGGGGGATTTTTCGAGGAGGGGGACAGGCGCTATATCATCACATATCACGACCACCGTCTCCCCACAAACTACACATATCTCTCCCACGACAACATAGAGGAGCATCTTATGGACCTGGGTTCGTGGAACGAGATAGATTACAAGGTTATATGCAAAAAGGATAAAAATTGATAAAAAAACTCACTGCTCTGGCCGCAGCCGCGGCCCTAAGCTTTGCCATGACCGCCCCACAGGGGTATGTGGAGGAGCTTAAAAACTATCTGCTTTCAAAAAAGAGTTTTGCCATCAACGGCAAATTTTACCAATACGACTTCGAGCATGACGGAAAGATACAAAGAAACGACTGGCTCTATATAGATACGGCCTCCAATCTGCCCTTTAGGCTGATGGGAAAGACCCCTACCGCCACCGACCCCTTTGGCTGGAAGATGCTGGATAAGATTCCATCCGATTTGAACCTGAACTCTCCATCCGGATACTTTATAAAGATAGACTTTCCAAAAGATAAAGAGCTTTACGGCACATACGCTTTCTCCTGGCTCTATCTATACCGGCAGACAAATGACGTATACAAGCTTATGGGGGCAAAACCGGACCACCAGTTCGACTACCTCGATATCAATGGGGACAACTCCCCAGACCCGCTGCAAGGACTCAATCCGGATATAGCCCAAAACAGCGTCATCTTCAATCAAAATGGCGGTGAAAACGCTCCAGATGCCAACCTGCAAAGCTGCCAAGATTCAAATACTATAAATTACGGGGGTGTTTACTACTCCTACTCCACCAAGGCGCAGTATAGCGGTAAAATAAAATACAACTGTGACGAAGCCAGCCAGTATAGTTATGAGTTGCTAACCGACTCCATAACCATAACCGATATAAAAAAGAGTGAAAACTATCACGGCAAGATAGACGGGACACCTTTTAACGGGGTAAGCGAATATGACTATAAAGCAGGCAAGATACATATTGCGGGCACATATGAGGGAAAAAGCGTTGACTGCTATGAATACTACGTTCCAAAGGTGCCGGCCACATTTACAAAAAATCAAAATAGTGAACTGGAGGAGCTTTTGGATGAGTGGGGAACCGGCGGACCATGTTCACCCGATTTTATAAAATCCACATGTCCCGGATTTTATTATGAGGATGTGGAGGGGTGTTCAGAAGACGGGATGGCCCAGGAGGATATCTTGGACAAGGCTAAAGATATAGACGCATATGAGATTAGAAAGTTCAATATTTTCGACTCTACAGGAGTGAAAAATTATATTAAAATAGAATCTCACTATATTTTGAAAAGATAGTCTATGGACCTTGTTACAGCGGTAATCCTGGGTATAGTGGAGGGAGTGACGGAGTTTCTACCCGTCTCCTCCACAGGACATATGATTTTGGTGTCTAAACTTTTGGGGCTGAAACAGACGGAGTTTTTAAAAACCTTCGAGGTAGCCATCCAGCTTGGCAGTATACTGGCTGTTGTGGTAGCCTTCAAAGAGAGGATTTTCAAAGATTTTGAGCTTTGGAAAAGGCTCATTGTGGCCTTTTTGCCAACGGCAGTGCTCGGCTTTACCCTCTACAAATATATAAAATCGCTCTTTTCCCCCTCAACCGTGGCCTATATGCTAATAATCGGGGGAGTGGTCTTTATATTGGTGGAGCTCTTTTACAAAGAGAGAGAACACCATATAGACGACGTGGATAAGATTAGCTACAAACAGGCGTTTTATATCGGACTTTTTCAATCTCTTGCCATGATACCGGGCACTTCCAGAAGCGGTGCTACCATCATTGGCGGCCTGTTGCTGGGCCTAAAGCGTAAGACGGCAGCGGAGTTTAGTTTTTTGCTTGCGGTTCCAACCATGTTCGCGGCAACCGGATACGATATGCTTAAACACTACCACGAGTTCGATGCCACGAACATCACAGCCATCTTGGTGGGGTTTGTCACGGCCTTTGTGGTGGCTCTGGTAATCATAAAATGGTTTTTGGATTTCATAAAACGCCATA
>JAMOUF010000140.1 GCA_027068245.1 Campylobacterales bacterium
TGGCTTCAAAACTTATAGATGCTATTGCAAGCGGGAAACTGACAAAAGAGCAGGAGGATAGGCTGCTGAGTCTATCCGGCGGCCAGATGAAATCCCTGGGCTTTAAAGATAGAAACTAACTTTAAACTTACATCTTCCGATTATAATAGTCTAAATATTTAATTAAAGGACTATTTATGAAAAGGATGATTGTAAGCGGCTCACTTCTGTTTTTGCTGGCAAATATCCCGTTGTCGGCCGATGATGGCGTAATTTCGTGGAGGGTATTTACCCATAGTTACTCTTTACAAGGAGTAAGGGGCTCTTTAAGTATCGATTATGGCTATTTGAACTCTCTTAGAAAAAAGGCCGGAATGATTGAGCTTAAAAGAAACTCATATCTGGAAAAGGCTGCAAAAAATCACTCTTTATATTTGGTAAAAAACAATGTTTTTGGACATGGTGAATCTCAAAGTGGCGAAGGATTTACCGGATATAAGCCGGCAGACAGGGCCGTATATGCTGGATATCCATCAAGATATGTTTTGGAAAATATCTCCGCTGGCGATAGAGATGGCAAAGAGTCCATAGATGGGCTTTTTAGTGCTATCTATCACAGATTTGGGTTTTTGAATGAGGTAATAGATGAGGTTGGGGGTGGCGTTGCCTCAAGTCCAAACTACTATTATAGAACTGCCTGGACCTATGATATGGGTAATTCCAACATAGCGGCTCTATGTACCGATAGTAACACTTACAGCGGTTCGGGATATTATTTTCACGATATATGTAAAGATAAAAATAAAAAAATCTCTTCTGATAAATATCTTAACGCACTCTCAAGTATCGGAGTTAAAAACAGTGCTTTGATACTTTGGCCCTATAAAAATGCCACCGATATTCCTCCGGTTTTTTATGAGGAGTCTCCCGACCCGCTTCCAGATTGCAGTGTAAGCGGATATCCCGTAAGCGTGAAATTCAACCGTTATAAAACTTCCACCTCTCCACAGATGGAGAGCTTTAAACTCTACAAAGGCGGCAAAGAGATAAAAGATGTGAGGGTTTTAACCGTTGACAGTGACCCAAACAGCAAATTTAGCGAGTATGAGTTCGCACTCTTTCCCATCAAAAGGCTTGAGTGGGGAGAGGAATATAAGGCGGTTTTTAAATATCATACCGGCGGAGATTCCAAAACCCTTAGCTGGAAATTCAAGACAAGAGAGCTTCCATATGATTACTATGTTGTAACTCCACAAATTGATGAGCTTAAGCTCTTATCCGGAAAAACTTATGCTCTATATTTTCCACCAAAAGACTGTAATGATAAATTAGGGGGATATAGCTGCCAACGTTCTACTTTGATTATCTCAAGTGATTTTATAGATCATAATACTCTTAAGATTAAGCTTACCGGGGATGTTGGAGGATGGGTTAAATTATCTTTTAATAATGGCAAAAAATTAAAACTTATCGTCTCAAACAGTGAAAGCCCGAATCTACACTTAAAAGATGGCACCATTTTGACAAGTTCCAGCAGCGTTAGCAGCTCTGTATCCAGCTCAAGCAGTTCCAAAAGCAATGTTATAATCACCATTAGCTGTCCGGATGGATACAGTTACAATGAGGAGACAGGGCTTTGTGTAAAAGAGCAAAGCTCAAGTTCTGCCTCCAATAGCAGCTCAAAATTGAGCTCAAGCAGTTTAAATACTTCAACCAGCAGCAGTTCAAGCTCCAGTAAAAGCAGTTCGAACAGCTCGAAATCAAGCTCCACTTCAAGCAGCTCTGAAGCCAGCAATAGTTCTCATAATACCTCAAATCATAATATAAAATGTCCATCCGGATATACTTACAACCCGGAAATCGGATTTTGTATATCAAAAGATGAGCCTGCCAGCAGTTCTTCAAGTTCTAAAATCAACTTTAGCAGTTCCACATCCAGTCAGATCTATGATCCTGTAAAAAATAAAATCAAGAAGATATTAAAAGCTGTAAAAGATAAACCTTTAGATATCAACGGCTATTTCATCCACTACAGTGATGGAGCGTATGACTGGATATATGTCTCAAAAAGTAAAAGAGTATATAAGCTCGAGGGTATGGATGAAGATGGATATCTGAAATGGCTAAATCTCAGTTGGGTTATAAACGGTGTAAATATAGATAAAAATAGCTGGAAAATATATTTTGATACCGGTATCTTACCTGGAATGGAGCCCGAATTGACCCAGATTATAGATGCGATAGAGAATAAAAACCTGGATATAGATGGTTTTTTTACCCACTACGGCGATGGGGCGTATGACTGGATATACGTATCAAAAAGTAAAAGAGTATATAAGCTCGAAGGTATGGATGAAGAGGGATATTTGGAGTGGCTGAAACTCAGTGACTATATAGATGAGGTCTTTATCGATAAAGAGAGCGGGAAGATAATTTTGGATATAAAGGAGTAGGAAGGCTCAGACCTCCCCTACCTCCTCCTCTATCTCTTTGTTCGGCAGTAAAAACGCTATCGCCATCAGCGCTATTCCATAGACGAATATAAACCAGTCCGCATTATCTCCCATAAGCTGTGTAAGGGTTATTTTGCCAAGGTCCGGTCCCATGATATTTTTTAGTTCCGGATAGAGATATGTAAAAAGAGCCCCCGCTATGATTCCGCCTATCATACCTACCGTAACGTCAATATTTCCCTCACTGACCGCCACCGGTCCGGTTCCAGGACACAGACCCAAAATCGCCATACCTATAGCGAAAATTGTCCCACCAAGGATAAGTCCGCCTAAAATTATCGGTTTGATATGATAGTGGGCCCATCCCATCTTTATCATAAAATATAGTCCGATACTTGCAAGGCCTATACCAAAAAAGAGCATTTTTGGCACCTTGAACCCTTTAAGCATCGCAAATCCGGCAATTTTGTCGAAAGTATCCACCCTTGTCCACTGGATAATCACTCCAAAGACTATTCCTATAAATAAAATCGTCAAAATAGAGCCGTGGTTTTGGTTTTGGACCAGCTGGAGTGTCTCTTTGGCAAATTCTATGATATTGAAATTCATAATCTCTCCTACAAATTTTTATAAAAAAGTCTGCCAGTAACGATAAGCACCACAATCGCCACGCCGCCAAATATAAGTCCACTTACAGCCGTCTGGCTTGCCCCGCTTAAGAAGTGCCCACTGGTGCACCCTCCAGCGAGTCTTGCTCCAAAAACTATCATAAAACCGCCTATAAAGCTCCAAAAGAGCCGGCTGGCTACGGAGTTGTTCTTGTGCTTTCTCCATAGTGGAGGAATTACCCTGAATTTAAATGTTTTGGTGATAAACAAAGATGTGAAAGCTCCCCCTATCAACACTCCTATCAAAAACACCACTTCCCATGCACCGGAATTTTTAATGTGTTGAAAATACTCCGTATCTTTGAGATTGAAAAACCATGCCCCCATGTAGCTGATTGCGGTGGATGCGCCTATAGGCCTGTCAGCCCCCCAGATAGAGAACGTATACCAGATAAGAATGGCTATGAGGATACCGCCCTCTATCCATCCCAGTCTTTTTGGTAGTTTCATAAGCAGCCTTTATAAGAAAATTTTGCTCAAATTATAGAAAAATAGTAAGAGTTAAGTAAAATAAATTAATTTAAACGGTTAGATAAATTGAAGTTATAGATATGGGCCCCGGCTTAAAGCTGGGGACCCGCTTTAGTGTAGTCTGTGTCGCCGTAACCCTCATACCTTTTGAAGTTGTCGATAAAGAGTTTGGCCAGATGTTTTAGCTGTGCGTCATAGGCCTCTTTATCCTTCCATGTATTTCTGGGATTTAGTATGTTGCTGTCTACGCCTTTGATGGATTTTGGGATTGAGAGGTTGAAAATAGGAAGCGTCTCGAACTCACTATCGTTTATTGAACCATCGAGTATGGCGTTTATACAGGCCCTTGTGGCTGGAAGGCTCATTCTCTTGCCAACTCCGTAAGGTCCTCCGGTCCATCCGGTATTTACCAGATATACATTTACGTCATGTTTGTCGATTTTCTCTCCCAAAAGCTTTGCGTAAGCCGTGGGGTGAAGTGGTAAAAAGGCCTCTCCAAAACAGGCGCTAAAGGTCGCCACGGGTTCTGTGATACCTCTTTCCGTTCCGGCTACCTTCGCGGTATATCCGCTTAGGAAATAGTACATCGCCTGCTCTTTTGTGAGTTTACTCACAGGTGGCAGCACGCCAAAGGCGTCCGCGCTTAAAAATATGATGTTTTGCGGATGTGGTCCTTGAAGGTCCTCTTTATGTTTGCAGATATGATAAATCGGATAGCTTACGCGGGTATTTTCCGTTTTGCTGGAATCTTCGAAATCGATTGAGCCTTTTTCGTCAACCACCACATTTTCCAAAAGGGCGTCTCTTTTGATTGCGGCGTAGATATCGGGCTCTTTTTCGGCATCCAGGCCTATTACCTTGGCGTAACATCCACCCTCGAAATTGAATATCCCCTTGTCGTCCCATCCATGCTCGTCATCACCGATAAGCCGTCTGTTGGGGTCTGCGCTAAGTGTTGTCTTGCCGGTGCCGCTAAGGCCGAAAAATAGGGCTACGTCATCTTTTTCACCAATGTTCGCGGAGCAGTGCATACTAAGTTTGTCTTCGAGTGGAAGCCAGTAGTTCATCATGGAAAATATTCCCTTTTTTATCTCTCCGCCATACCATGTTCCGCCGATTATCGCGATGTTCTCCTCTATGTTGAAGACGATAAACACGTCGGAGTTTAGTCCATGTTCTTTGTATTTCTCATTTTTAAGGTTTGCGGCCACATAGAGGGTAAAATCGGGATGGAAGTTTTGCAGCTCCTCTTTGGTGGGTCTTATAAACATATTTTTTACGAAATGGGCCTGCCATGCGATTTCGGTAACGACCCTGATGGCCTTTTTACTCTCGTCGCTGGCCCCGGCGAATGCGTCCATGATATAGAGCTCTTTGCCGCTTAGATACTCTTTTACGTTTTCAAACAGTTCATCGAATATCTCTTTGGAGATGGGTTGGTTTATATCGCCCCAGGCTATATACTTTTCACTGGGAGGCTGTTTTACGAAGTATTTGTCTTTGGGGCTTCTGCCGGTAAAGATGCCCGTATCCACAGCTACCGCGCCAAGTTCGGTTTCCACGCCCTCTTTTTGCTCTATCTCGTGCCTGAAAAGAGTTTCGTAATCCGGATTGTAATAGACCTTTTTGACATCGTTGATGCCAAGTTTGTCGAAATCATTTATTTCCATTTCAACCTTCTTGTTGTTGATTTGTAATGAAATTGTAACACTAAGACGCCATTTTTGCAACTACTCTTTATGAGCCGCCGCATACTCGGGACTGCAAAATATTCCGCAGTGGCATTTGCCCTCTTCGGGTATCTCTTTTTCGATAGCGGGTTTGCATGGACATATCCTGTCGTCCGCACTCTTGAACTTTCCATCCTCCTCTATCACCATAAAGCAGGGACAGTATCTTTTTCCATAAAGAAGTTTATGTCTTGCCAGGCCCATTATGACGCCTTCGTTCACCTCTTCGTTTGGATTGTATACCCAGCCGAACTGCTTACAGACTTTGTCCGTAAATTTTTTCGTCTTTTCCAGCTCTTCCAAAAACTCCGGACTGCTCATGTCTATCTGTCTCATATACTCTCCTTTTTGGAATGATATCCACAACTTTTTTTATTTAATATTAAAAATTCTCACTCCACTCCGCTTTTAGAATTTACAAAGAGACACTCCTGCAGCTCCACCCTTTTTAACCGGCCATCTTCTTTTGTGAATTTCGTGATTATCTGTCTGTTCTCTTTTATAATGGGCGCTACCAGTATTCCCCCATCTTTTAGCTGCTCTGTCAGATTTTTTGGAATCTCTTTAAGAGCCGCTGAGAGTAAAATCCTGTCATAGGGGGCGAACTCCCTCCAGCCAAGCATTCCGTCTGCGTATCTTACATGTATGTTGGTGATACCCAGCTCTTTGAACCTGGCCTTTGCCTCTATAACCAGCTTCTCGATTCTCTCTACCGTAAAAACCCGTCTTACTATCTGGCTAAGTATTGCCGCCTGGTATCCGCTGCCGCATCCAATCTCCAGCACGCTGTCCGCACCCACGGGCTCCAGAGCCTGAGTCATCCTGGCTACGGTCAAAGGGGAGCTTATCCACTGGTTGGCACCGATTGGCAGGGCGTTTAGCCTGTATGCATGGTGCGTAAACCCCTTTGGGACAAACAGCTCCCGTTTTATATTTGAAAAAGCCTCTTTTATCTTTTTGTCCAAAGGAAAGTTCTTATCTATCTCCCGGGCCATTTTTTGGCACTTTTGGAGTTCGATTTTCTCTGTTAAAATCATAAGCCTATATCCATATACCTTCTCATTTTTTTAATATCCTCCAAATCCACCTCTTTTGTCAGCAAACTCTTTCTGTCATCTGCGTAAACCTCGCCAAAGGGTGAGATTATGGCGCTGCTTTTTGCCATATCCTCGTTTGCGCTGTCGCTGGCTATGACGAAGCACTGGTTCATCACCGCCAACGCCTGTGAGAGCTGCTCGAAATGCCTTTTCCTGGCCTTTCCCCACATAGCAGGCAGCAGTATGATGTCACTTCCTCTTAGCCTTTGCCAAATCTCCAAAAACCTGAGCTCGAAACAGATTAAAAGGCCAAATTTCAATCCCTCTATCTCGAATATCTTCATATCATCCATTTTGCCGGGAGTGAAATAACCGGTCTCTCCGCCGAATTTAAAAAGCTTTATTTTGGGTTGGCGGTATACCACCTCCTCTTTGTAAAGCACGTTTGCGATATTGTAAAACTTCCCGTCAATCTTCTCTATCTGGGTATAGCATACGACTCTGTTTTTTGAAAGGGGCAGCATCTCTTCCAGCGCCTTTTTGCCAAAATCCGCCGCCTCATCGAATCTGTCGTATGCAAAGCCCGTCATCACCACTTCAGGAGCGACCGCTATATCGCCGCTTCTTTGAACCAGCTTTTTAACCCTTTTTAAATTATCGTTAAAATCCTCTTTCGTTTTACACTGCAGCGCACTAAAAGTCATCAAAATCCAGGCTTCCTTTTGAGTAGTTCGTCACGTTTCCTTCAAAAAAGTTGGTCTTTTGGTCGTTGAATTTGGCAAAATCGTCCACCCATTTTATAGGGTGCTCCACGTTATAGATAGGCTCAAGCCCCACCCTTTGCAGTCTGTCGTCAGCCAGATACTTTATATACTGCTCTATTATCTCGTCAGTTAGGCCCAAAATCTGTCCCTGGGTGATGTATTTGCCCCAGCTGCTTTCAAGCTCCACCGCCCCTTCGAACATCTTGTATACGTCGTCTATAAGCTCTTTTGTAAAGAGTTCGGGACGCTCTTTTTTGACGGTGTTTATCATATTTTGAAAAATCAACAGATGCGTAACCTCGTCTCGTTGTATAAATCGTATCATCTGAGCGCTTCCAAGCATCTTTCCGCTTCTTGCCAGCGTATACATATAGGTAAATCCGCTGTAAAAGTAGATACCCTCCAGTATCTGGTTTGCAAACATCGCCTTTACGATATTTTCGTCGCTGGGGTTTTGGGCCAGCTCCTCGTAAACCTTTGCTATGTAGTCGTTTTTCTGTTTTAGCTGTAAATCCTCTCTCCACAGCTCGTAAATCTCGTCGGTATTTTGGCTGATACTGTCCACCATCACCGCATAGCTTTGGGAGTGCAACGCCTCCTCGAAGGCCTGGCGAACCAAAATCAGGTTAATCTCCGGCGCGGTGATATAGGGGTTTACGTTGTCGATAAGGTTGTTCGTCTGCAAAGAGTCCATAAATATCAGCTGGGCCAAAACCTTGTCGTATGCCAGTTTTTCCGCATCGGTAAGCAGTTTGTAGTCTCTGGCGTCGGGTGTCATATCAACCTCTTTGGGAAACCAGGTGTTAGCCAGCATCATCTCCCAAAGGTTGTAGGCCCACTGGTATTTTATCTTGTTTAGCTCAAATATACCTGTTGGGTCCCCTCCAAAGACCCTTCTTTCATTGACGCTCTCGTGAGAGTTGGGATTGTATATCTTCTTTCTTTCATATATCATTTTTGCCTCCTTAAGGAGATTGAAAAACCCAAAACCCAAAATAGATTTTTCAATCTCCTTGATAAATGTAAAATTTAAGATATATAATTACTGCTTAAAACAATATAAAAGGAAAACCATGAAAACCGCAACAACGTTTGGAGCTTCAAAAATAGATAAAAAGAGCCCATATTACAAAGAGGGGATAGAGCTTGGAAAGCTTCTTGCCAAAAAGGGTTACAGGGTAAAGTGTGGCGGATATGGAGGGCTTATGGAGGCGGTAAGCAAAGGGGTCTATGAAGCCGGCGGGGAGTGTATAGGCGTAGGACTGGAATATTTTGATGCCCTGAGGCCAAAAAATCCCTATCTTTCAAAGAAGATTTTGGCAAAAGACCTTTATGAGAGGTTGCGGCTTTTGATAGAGGGAAGCGAGCTTTTCATAGCCCAGTATGGGAGCATCGGAACGCTAAACGAGATATTTATGGTGCTGGCGCTAAAATATGGCGGCATAAAACCAAATATCCGGATAATCCTGCTTGGAGATATCTATAAAAAGATGGCCGGATGTGAATTTTTGGATGAGAATTTTAGAAAAAATGTGGAGATTTGCTCCAACCTAAAAGAGCTGGAAGATAAAATATGATATCATATATGAAAAAGGAGAGCCCATGGAACAGCTGTCGGTGGCGGAACTTCAACGAAATCTTCACAGACTCAATGATTTTGATATTATAGAGTTGATTGATAAAAGAAAAGGGGAGATAAGAGGATATCTGATAAACAAAAAATACAGGTTTCTTATAGAGTCGATCGAGTCCAAACCCTCCTACTCATTAGCGGGTGCTTTGAAAAAATACAAAAACCCCAATCTTATAGAGAAGGAGCGACAGTGACGGTTATAGACAGCTCTGTGATACTTAGATATCTTCTGGCCGACAGTGATAAAAACTTCAAAAAATCGAAAGAGATTGTAGAAGGGAACAGCTGTCTGGTTATAGGGGAGGTTTTGTGTGAGAGCGTAAGAGTGCTGGAGCGGCTTTACAAAGTCCCAAGAAAAGAGATTTCTGCCACGCTTATCGAGTTTTTGAATCTGGAAAACATCATTGTGGAGGATATCTATATCAAGGCGCTGGTGATATACGAGAGGGAGAAACTGGATTTTTTAGAGGCTCTGCTTTGTGCTTATAAGGAGGATTTCAAGGTATCCTCCTTCAACAAGCGCGTCAAGAAGTGTTAATCTTTGATAGATTTTACCCACTCCTCCATCGTATCGTTGGCTTCTGCGTTGGGGGCTTCCAAAAAACTGATGACGAATCTGTTTTCATATTCGCATATTCCTATGCTTCTTGGCCTGACCGCAAGCACTTCCGGTTTTGGCAGCTGTTTCCCAAAACAGAATATCACGTTCTTCGCGTCTATAATCCCTTCGGCTATCACTCCCTCATCAAGGCTTTTGGTATGTAGATAGTGCTCGAAAACTGCGATAAATTCGGCAATTTTATGTGAGTAGATTTTCTCTTTTAGATAGTGCACTACCTCATCCGCACTCTTGTATTTTGTCTCATCTTTTGATATCTCCAGCACGAATACCGGATATTTCTCCATCAGGCTAAGCTGTTTCATCCTACCTCCTTTTTACAAGGATTATAATAGCTTATTACTTTTATAACCATTAATTATCCGGTATAAACTCCAGGCATATGCCGTTTATACAGTATCTAAGTCCTGTAGGGGGTGGTCCATCTTCGAAAACATGGCCAAGGTGGGCTTTGCATTTGCTACAGTGCACCTCGGTTCTTGTCATGTTGTGGCTTTGGTCTATCTCCGCCTCTATAGCCTCAGGCGTTAGGGGCTCGTAAAAACTGGGCCAGCCCGTGCCGCTGTTGAACTTGGTTTTGGATGAAAAAAGCGGGCTTTTACAGCATTTACAAAGATAGATACCATCTCTTTTTTCATTTAACAGCCCGCTGGTAAACGGCGGTTCGGTTCCTTTTTCAAACATAACGTGATATTCAAATGGCGTCAGCCTCTCTTTACAGCTCATACTCTATCCCCAGCATTTTGGCGGTCTCTATATAGAC
>JAMOUF010000141.1 GCA_027068245.1 Campylobacterales bacterium
GCTTATACCAGTTCAATTTCAGGCTCAATATGGCGTTTATGGCTATAAGCATACTTGGAAATATGAGTATGATAGCCCCTCCCCCGTGAAAGATAAACACCAGCATAAGCGATAAAGAGTAGTTTATGAAATATCTTTTGCGCTCCTTATCCAGAGCCTTTATCAGGTAAAACAGGTTTATCATAAAAAAGGCGGAGGCCATCTCATAGGCCATTCCGGAGAAGTAGCGCACATATGAGGTAAAGTTTACATTTTCCAGATTATGCATCTGGTTTATAAAAAACGATGGTGGGATATTGTAAAACCTGAGCCCAAAAAAATCTATAATATCGGCTTTAGATGTGGTGGTGATCTTTGTGGCTATGATCTCGTTTAAAGGAGAGCTTAAAAGCACGGCGCCAAAAACGAGCAGAGCCGAGAGCGCCACAAGGGCGTTTAGCGTAAACCTTTTCAATACGAAATAGAGCCCAAAAAGCAAAAAGGCTATAAGCAGCAGCGGGTAGATGTTAAAAAGTATGATGGTATCTATGTTTGTCAGCATATGAAGCACGAAAACGAATACGCTAAGGCCGTAAAAATCGGCTCCGGCGGTTTTATTGGGCGCATAAAGAACATTGTTTTTCAAATTCGCAACCCACTCTATAAACTGTCCCGTATCCGGAAGGGGATTTGACATGGAGATAAAACATCTATAACCGATCACATAAATCAAATAGACAAATATGGTTACGCTCAATATATTTTTAGCCAGGACATAGTAATCTATCCGCCTGAGTTTGTTGTATAAAACAAGTTTTATTTTCCGTTTATACTCAAACACCTTCTCTTTAGGGTCGTCGAAAAAATCAAAAATAGTTATCAGAATCTCATCTTTTACCCTTCTTAGAGTTGGGATAATCTCCTTTTTACAATAAAACTTTAGAAAAAAGAGTTTTGTCACAATTATTACCAGTAAAAAGGAGATAATATTGAAAATCTTTAAAAAGACCATCAAAGGGACCACAAGCTCTATATATGCAAGCATATAAAGTATATTTGAAAGGGTGTTCTCAAGTCCGGCCCCCGTATGCTTTTGAGGAAAGAGCCAACGGGGCAGCAGGATGAAAAAGAGATAGGAGATTACGAACAGCAGTGCAATATTGTAAAAGTTGAGTTTCGCTATCTGGCTTAGGATCGATACATCAAGATAATCAATTCTTGTTTTCATTTTCCAACTCTTTTATATATTCGCTGTTGTCTATCTCATAAACCGTTACAAGTTTGCTTTTGTAATATATCCGGATATTATTATGGGTTTTTGCATATATAGCGACCCACTCTTTGAGCTTATCCTCTATCTCTTCTCTCCATCTGTAGAACCACTCCTCTTTTCCCCTGTATTTATGCGGAATATCCTCCACGAAAATATAGATTTTTTTCGTGGGAATATCCAGGTATCTCTTTCTGGGGTCAAACTTGGTTATAAACTCGTTCACATTTTCCATATAACCTTTGCCAAGCACCTTGGAAAACTCCTGCACGTACGATACCACAGTCCACATATTTGGCCTGTTTGATTCAATGATTTTATATAAAACATAGGGCATCTCCGAATACTGCACTCCGTTTATAAACCTCTCAAACCCCTTTGTCTCATAAAATTTAGGGAAAAACATGGCTATAAAAAAGAGCTCCAAATAGACTAAAACCAAAAAGAGGTAATCCCCTTTTCTTTTAAAAATCTTTTTCAAAACCCAATAAACCGCTTTTATATAACATGCGGCTATGATAGTTACGGCCATGTATAGATATTCCGCTCCTCTTGATGGGTGAACCAGCTTTGGAAATCCCAGGTTTTGGGAGTAGTATACCATCATCACACCTATTGGGATGAGTAAAAAGCTGCTGAAATAGAACCCCTTTTTATAAAACCTGGCTATTAGAAAAAAGGCTGTGGCTGATATAAACAAAAAAAGGTGCACCCAGGTTATTTGAGATATTATCACATCCTCGATCCCTGATGTAACTATCTCATGAACAGCCTGTTTCGTTCCAAAAAGCCTGTCCAAAAAAGGAGCGGCCGCTCCAAAATCCTGAGGTATTCCATACTGCAGCACCGACAAAACCCAGAAATTTCCAAAAACAGCCGCTATAAATATAGCCAAAAGCCCGTTTTTGAGCTTATACCAGTTCAATTTCAGGCTCAATATGGCGTTTATGGCTATAAGCATACTTGGAAATATGAGTATGATAGCCCCTCCCCCGTGAAAGATAAACACCAGCATAAGCGATAAAGAGTAGTTTATAAAATATCTTTTGCGCTCCTTATCCAGAGCCTTTATCAGGTAAAACAGGTTTATCATAAAAAAGGCGGAGGCCATCTCATAGGCCATTCCGGAGAAGTAGCGGATATAGGGCTTCATATTTATATGCTCCAGATACTCCGTCTTAAAAAAGCTCTCGGCAAAATTGTAAAATTTAAACCCCATAAACTCAACAATTTCCGGCTTGTTTGTATAAGTGATTACCGTGGCTATGATCTCGTTTAAAGGAGAGCTTAAAAGCACGGCGCCAAAA
>JAMOUF010000142.1 GCA_027068245.1 Campylobacterales bacterium
AAGGCTTGAAGCTACGCCCACAACCATTCTTGGGGTGATATCTATCAGGTCCACTTTGTTCTTCTCGACCAGGATTATCTCACCATCTTTTCTGGCCTCCACATAGTCACCCTTTATCTCCTTGCCGTCTATTATCTCGGTATTGGCCGGAGCGATGGTAAGCCCCTCTTCCTGTGCCGCTGTAAGGTAAACTATCTCGTCGGTAATCTCGCCGTCTACAACCTTTTTGTAAGCGGCTTCGATAAACCCGAGCTCGTTGACCTTGGCATAGGTGGAGAGAGTGTTTATAAGACCGATATTTTGGCCTTCCGGAGTCTCCACCGGACAGATTCTTCCATAGTGGGTAGGGTGCACGTCCCTAACCTCAAACCCCGCTCTCTCTTTTACCAAGCCACCCTCGCCAAGAGCCGAGAGCCTTCTTTTGTGAGTAATCTCGCTAAGAGGGTTTGTCTGGTCCATAAATTGCGACAACTGTCCCGTTGCAAAAAACTCCAGCACCGTATTGGTGATGGTTTTGGAGTTTATCAAATCGTGGGGCATCAGCTCATCCAGGTTTCCGCTTATGGTTGTCATCTTGTCCCGGATGGTCTTTTGCATCTTCACAAGACCGCTGTGAAGCTCGTTTGCCAAAAGCTCCCCGATAGCTCTGATTCTTCTGTTTCCAAGGTGGTCTCTGTCGTCTATCCTGCCCTGGCCGTTTTTAACCTTTATAAGATACTGAACCGTTTTGATGATATCCTCGCTGGTAAGCACCGTTACATATTTTGGGACGTCTAAGTCCAGCTTATGGTTCATCTTCATTCTACCCACACGGGTGATGTCGTATCTTTCCGGGTCGAAGAAGAGCTGTTTGACGAAAGCTTTGGCCGTCTCTTTCGTAACAGGCTCGCCCGGTCTCATAACCTTGTATATCCGGATTGCGGCCAAATCGTTCTCATCCTCTATGCCCTCTGTCTGCTTTAGAAGTTTCAAGCTCTCCTGGTCGGCTATAAAGGAGTTGATGATGGACCTGTCTTTTCCAACGGCCAAATCGTTGACGATTTCAAACTCCTCAATCCCCTTTTCTATAATCTTTTTAAGTTTTGTCTCATCAAGAGGGGTGAGGGTGTCAAAAAGCACCTCTCCGCTCTCTTTGTCTATAATGGGTGAGGCCAAAAATCTGTCCATAAGTATTTCCACGGGGAACTCTATATATTTTACCCCCTCCTCTATAAGCTTTTGGGCCTTTTTCTTGGTAAGCCTTTTGCCAGCCTCTATAATCAGATTGCCAAACTCGTCTCTTACGTCGAACTCAACCCTTCCAACGAAATCCTCGGGACGAAACTCGATTAAAAATTTGTTGTTTTTCACTATTATTTTGGTGATTGGATAAAAAAGTTTCAAAATATCTTGTTTACTGTATCCAAGTGCCCTGAAAAGTATCGTTGAAGGTATCTTTCTTCGTTTGTTGATTCTTACATATAAAATATCTTTTGCGTCATACTCGAAGTAGAGCCACGCGCCCCTGTCCGGAATTATCTGGGCGGTATGCACCATCTTTCCGCCGGCGTTACTGGACTCCTCCTCTTTGAAAATCACCCCGGGAGAGCGGTGAAGCTGGTTTACCACAACACGCTCCACACCGTTTATGATAAAAGATGTCCTGTCTGTCATATAGGGTATGTCACGGACGAAAATAGCCTGCTCTTTTACGTCTTTTACACCAATTTTCTCTCCACTCTTCTCATCTCTTTCCCAAAGTATGAGCCTTATATTCATCTTCAAAGAGACGCTGTATGTAATGCCTCTTTCCATGCACTCTCTGACTGTATATTTGGGTTTGATTATCTCGCTGCCGTTGTATTCCAGCGTAATTCTGTTCTGAGGGTCGTGAATAGGGAAAATTGATCTAAAGACCTGCTCTATTCCACTGTTGGTTCTATCTTCCTTGTCCGCCATCAAAAAGTTTTCATAACTGCTTTTTTGTAGTTGCAGTAGGTTTGGAACTTCCAAATCCTGAGGGATTTTAGAAAAATCAACTCTAAGTCTGTTACCTGATTTTAAACTATTTAGCATAGGCTAACCTCGTTTTCTGTAGTTTTTTACCATATGGTATTTTGTGGAGGGGATATATAATATCATATATAAAATTAAGAAGAGGAAAGAACCCTCTTCTAATTAAAAGATAAAGAATTACTTAATCTCTACTTTTGCGCCAGCTTCTTCGAACTGTTTTTTAAGCTCTTCAGCCTCTTCTTTGCTTACACCTTCTTTGATAACGGTCGGTGTTTTTTCAGCAGCTTCTTTAGCCTCTTTCAATCCAAGGCCAGTTACCTGTCTGATAACTTTAATAGTGTTTATTTTCTTAGGACCAGCATCAGTCAAAACAACGTCGAACTCAGTCTTCTCTTCAGCAGCGGCACCAGCTTCTGCACCACCACCTGCTACAGCACCGGCAACAACTGTAGGTTGTGCGCTAACACCAAACTTCTCTTCGAACTCTTTTACAAGCTCACTCAACTCCAATACACTTAAACTGGATATATACTCAATAAC
>JAMOUF010000143.1 GCA_027068245.1 Campylobacterales bacterium
CCACCACCATCACCACAAACTCCAACATAGACATCATCATCCCGAACCAGGAGTTCATACAAAACAGGGTCATCAACTGGACCATGAACGACAAGATACGCCGTTTCGAGATACCCTTTGGCGTGGCCTACGGCACAGATATAGACAGGGTTAAAAAAGTGATTTTGGAGGCTGTTAAAAACAGTGGTTTCAAAGACCTTTATGAGGAACCGCCAAGAAGGATTACCAGGGTGGTTATGACATCCATGGGTGACAGCAGCGTCGATTTCGAGCTTTTCGTCTGGATAAGGGGGCGGGAGATACTCTATCCAAAAAGAACCGTATCCAGGTTTTTGGAGCTAATTTATAAAACCTTGTACAAAGAGGGCATCGAGATACCTTTTCCACAAAGGGATATCCATATCAAAACCATAGAGAAGGAGATACCGTTGATAATCAGGAGTGAAAATGGAAAATAACATCGTAGGCGCCCTTTTACACGACACGGTCGCACTGGTAACCATCTTAAACCCGGTTGCGGCCGCCGGCATTATGCTCTCCATGCTGCCAAACGCCACGAAAGCCATAGTCAAAGAGATAGCTCTAAAAGCCACTTTCACCGTTGTGGTCGCCTCTTTGATAACGCTGTTTGGAGGCGAGCTCATATTCAGGTTTTTTGGTATAAACATAGACTCGATTAAAGTTATCGGCGGCGTTATTTTGATGCTTATAGCCATAAATATGGTCTATGGGGAGGGGGCTAAGAACCGCCACTCCCCGGAGGAGAAGGAGGAGGCCCAGGAGAAGGAGGACATCTCCGTGGTGCCTATCGGTATCCCCATTCTCTTTGGGCCCGGCGTTATAGCTACCATAGTGGTCCTAAGCCATAACAACGCGGAGGTTTTTGGAACCTTTAGGGCATATCTGCTGGTAAGCGTAGCCATATTTATAAGCGCCGTTTGCGTCTACTTCACGCTCAAAAACGCCTTTTACATATACAACCTTTTGGGTGTGACGGGTATGAAGATACTTACGAGGATTATGGGACTTATCGTGGGTGCCATAGCGGCTCAGTTTCTAATAGGCGGCATAAAGGGCCTTTGGGGAAGTTAGGAGGGCGGGAGGTTACTCCATCCTCTCCACCGGCTCCAGGTCCTCAAGCTCCTCTTTGGTAAAGAGCCTGGGTTTGGCTACAAAACGCAGCCCCAGGGGAATTTCTAGGGAGAAGCTGGACCCCCTGCCCTCCACCACGTCGATGATAAGCTGCGTATACTGGTTATATTCGAACTGGTCTTCGGCCATGAAAAAGTCGCATCCGGCAATGTTGCCAACCTTTACGTCACAGGCTCCCACCATAAACTCATCTTTTGGAAAACACATAGGAGCGGAGCCGTCGCAGCATCCGCCGCTTTGGTGGAAAACCAGCTCTCCGTGCTCCTTTTTAAGATTTTCTATAACCTCTTTCGCCCTGTCGGTGACCGTAACTCTGGGTACCGCCATCAGAAAAATCCCAGTGGGTTTTTATCGAAGGACATCAGGATGTTCTTCGTGTTTCTGTAGTGGTTTAGCATCATCATATGCGTCTCTCTTCCTATACCGCTTTTTTTGTATCCGCCAAAGGATGCGTGTGCCGGATAGGCGTGATAGTTGTTTACCCAGATACGGCCGGCCTGGATGCCTCTGCTCATCTTTTGGACCTGGTGGATATCTCTGGACCATACCCCCGCGCCCAGGCCGTAGATGGTATCGTTCGCGATTTCCAAAGCCTCGTCCTCGTCTTTGAATGTGGTCACGCTTAGAACCGGGCCGAAAATCTCCTCTTGAAATATTCTCATCTTGTTGTGCCCTTTGAAGACCGTTGGTTTTATATAGTAGCCTTGGGGACACTGGGGATTGTTATACGGCTCGCCACCGCACAGCATCTCGGCGCCCTCATCTTTTCCTATCTGAATGTAGTTGAGTATCTTTTCATACTGGTCGTTGGATGCCTGTGCCCCCATCATCGTCTCACTATCGAGCGGATGGCCGAATTTTATCTTCTCTATCCTCTCCAGCGCTCTTTGCATAAAAGGCTCGTAGATATCTTCTTGTATCAGGGCTCTTGAGGGGCATGTGCAGACCTCGCCCTGGTTGAAGGCGAAAAGAACCAGACCCTCCACGGCTTTATCCAAAAATTCGTCATCCTGGGCCATTATGGAGTCGAAAAAGATATTTGGA
>JAMOUF010000144.1 GCA_027068245.1 Campylobacterales bacterium
AGGGAGATTTTGAATGAGTATAAAAAAGAGGAGCTTATTGATCTGTTGATAAAAAGATACAGGAAAGAAAAAAGAGTTGGAGTTATAAAGTGAGAGTCTTTTTATTAGAAGATGAATATTCACTGCGTGTGAGTATAGAGGAGTTTTTGGAAGATTTGGGATTTGAGGTGGAGGCTTTTGAGAGAGGTGACGAGTTTTTCGACGCCTTTTTCAACGATCAGTGCGATTTACTGCTTTTGGATGTGAAAGTTCCAGGAATTGACGGTTTTGAGCTTTTAAAAGAGATAAGAAAAGAGGGTAAAAACACTCCGGCGATCTTTATAACATCTATGAGTCATGTAAATGATATGGCAAAGGGATTTGAGATAGGGTGTTGCGACTATATTAAAAAACCCTTTGATCTTAAAGAGCTGGAAGTTAGAATGCAAAATGTGTTAAAAAGGGAGTGCTTTGGTTCCAATTCCCATACCATATCTCTACCTGGCGGATGTGAATATGATTTGAAAAAATTCACCCTAAAAAAGCAGGATCGGGAGATATCTTTGACGAAACAGGAGAAAAGGATTTTGGAACTGCTTGTCAAACATAGAGGGAGTGTGGTAACCCCGGCCCAGTTTTGTGATGAGATATGGGGTGAGTATGTGGATTTGGCAAATGTGAGGGTGCAGATCAACAAGCTTAGGAAAAAGGTGGGAAAAGATGTTATTAAAAATATTCATGGATTAGGATACAGGATTGATACTTGATTCAAAAAAATATGCTTTAAAATATGCTCTTATTTATACGGTTATCATAGCGGTGGTACTCTTTGTGCCGCTGTTTGTCTATACCGAGCTGATGCTGGAGATAGATGAGGCAAAGGTAAAAAAGGAGCTAAAAGAGAGTGCTTTTAAGGTTATATCAAAAATGGAGGAGTATGACAGCTCTCAAAGAGTTTTCATATATCCCAGATATGAGGATTTTGTGTCAGGGTTGTATGATAAAAATTTCAATCCTGTTTTTACCCTGCTCGATTTTACCCCACAATCATTTTCATCCGGATATCACACTTTGGAGGGCATTAGATACTATATAGTCAAACTTCCCGAAGATCTCTATTTTGGCGCCAAATATCTGGTCGTCGCCAAAAGATATTCTCCTTGGGATATCTATCTTTTAAGTTTTTTTATAAGCGGCGGTATAATCGCCATACTTCTTCTTTTTTCATTCTATGTTCTGAAAAACTTTTCCAAACCCTTTGAAAAAATCAACGAAGCACTTGATAACTTCATAAAAGACTCAATGCATGAGATCAACACCCCGCTTAGTATAATCAATGTAAATATAGATATGTTTGTCAGAAAGGCTGGTTCAAACAGATATTTAAGCCGCATAAAGTCTGCAACCAAAACGTTGGCAAATATCTATAACGATATGGACTACCTGATTAAACAGGATAAGATAGAGTATAAAAAGGAAAAAATCGATTTTAGCCAATTTTTAAAACAGCGCGTGGACTATTTTCAAGAGATAGCAACACTTAGAAATATAACACTAATTCCCAAAATAGAGGAAAATATAGTTATCGATTTTAACAAAACCAAACTTCAGCGGCTGGTAGACAACACTCTTTCCAATGCGATCAAATACTCCAAAGAGAACTCGAAGGTAAAAATATACCTGAAAAAAAGAGAAGAAAAAACGGTTTTTAATGTTAAAGATTATGGTGTAGGTATAGAAAACCCAAAAAAGATTTTTGAGAGGTTTTACAGAGAAAATCTTGATAAGGGAGGTTTTGGAATAGGCTTAAATATTGTCAAAAAGATTATAGACGAGGAAAATGTGAAGCTAAAAATCATTTCAAAACCCCATGTAGGCAGCAGTTTTATCTACTACTTCTAATTTTACAAATTTTTTACATTTAATTGTTACGATTTTCATACCAAGCCAAAGGAGACGGTATGAAAATCATATCTTTAACGCTAAGCACACTTCTTTTAAGCTCTTTTGCAATAGCAAAAGATTTAAAAAGTGCGGTTGAGAGTCCGGATGCCACAAAGATTTTACAAAAGGACAGACTTCCGCCGCCCAAAAAATACAGTATGCCAAAAAACTGCATCACAAATGACAAACTGGCAATAGAGCGGGGAAAGTATATGTTTCACAATCTCAACGGTAAAAAAGCAAAAACCCCGCCACCGCCGGGACTTCCCAAATATATAGTAATAAAAGGCAAAAAAGTTCCAAAACAGTATGGAAACTGTGTGGCCTGCCACAATATAGAAGGTGCCGTAGGGCCTGGAAATATCGGTCCGGATCTGCATAACTACAAAAAATATTTTATAGACAGCGGTGTGAGAGATTATCACTTTGTATATCAAAAAATTGCAGATGCGAGGGTTGACAATCCAAAAACCCATATGACGATCAATCTCACCACAGGACTTTTCACACCAAAAGAGATTTGTGAGATAACCTCATATGTAGTAAGCCAAAAGGAGAAAAAATGAGAAGAAGGGCATTTTTAAAAGGTATCGGGGCAATTGGGGCTGTGGCCCTGTTGGATATAAAGGTGTTGGCAAAAGATACAAAACCCAAAGGTAAAAACGCTATAACTTTCAAGAAGGCTTTGGAGGTGATTACCAACGGCAAAGGAGCGAAAACAAGTGACAAAGTAAAGCTTATCGTGCCGGAAATTGCTGAGAACGGGGCGGTTGTGCCAGTAAAGGTGAATGTGGAGGAGCCTATAGAAAATGTAAAGTCCATCCATATTTTGGCTACCAAAAATTCCAACGCCAGATGCGCTGATGTCTTTTTGACTCCCAGAAACGGCCGGGCATATTTTGCCACAAGAATTAAACTTGGACAGTCACAAGATGTTGTAGCCGTGGCTGTTTTGAAAGATGGAAGTGCCATAATGGCCAGCAGACCTGTTAAGGTAACAATTGGCGGATGCGGATAAGGAGTAAAAAATGCCAAAAAGAAAATCGTTAATTAAAATCAAACCAAGAAAATATAGGGTCGGAGATATTGTAAAGGTGGATTTTATCGTGATCCATCCGATGGAGACGGGGATGAGGAAGGATAAAAAGACGGGAAAAGTAAAGCCTATGCACTACATCAACGAGGTTAAGTTCTATTTCAACGACGAGCTGTTTACAACCGTGATTCCCTGGGAGACCGTCTCAACCAATCCATACTTTTCCATAAATATGAAAGTGACGGGCCCGGGCGTTTTGAAAGTGGTCTATAAGGACAATTTAGGCGAGGTGCATGAAAAGAGTAAAAAAGTCAAGCCCAAAGGATAAAATATGAAAAAACTACTATCTTTGGCGCTTATAGGAGCGCTGTTCTCTGCGCCGGGCCTGGCACAGGAGAAGCTTAGTATGACAAAGGCCGACAGGGCTATGTATGAGGAGATGAAAGAGAACAATCCGGCCGATATATTTGTGGAAGAGGGGGCCGAGTATTTGGATGAGCTTGGCGGTGAGGAGACTTTGGCGAAGTTTTTAGGAGTAAAAGAGGAAGAGCTTCCAAAATATATAGCCGGTTTTCCAAGGTATATCGATAAAATCACAATGGTTGTAGCTATTGACCAGATGCTTCAGGCCTTTATGTATGACAGGGGCAAAAAACCTTTTAAACTTAAATCTACAAAGATGGATGCCTTTAGTGCCTATGTAAAATCACTGGCAAACGGAGAGAAAATCAACATTGACGTCAACGCCAACGAGCATATGAAAAAAGCCTATAAACTTGGAAAAGAGATGTTTGAGCTACGCCGGGGCAAAAGGGGCCTTTCTTGTTACAGCTGCCACAGTCCGGATGTAGTGGGACTTAGGCTTAGGATGCAGATACTGCCCGACCTTGGTGATCCAAAGGTAAAAGCGGCTGCTACCTGGCCAGCTTACAGGATGACAAAAGGAAAGATGTTTACTTTGCAAAAGCGGTTTCAGCAGTGTATGAAAAATGCCCTTTTGGCAAAGATTCCTTTGGGAAGTCCCCAGATGGTAGCTTTGGAAGTCTATATTACCGATATGGCAAAAGGGCAAGAGATCGAGATTCCTGGACTAAAAAGGTGAAGATATGAATATAGATAGAAGAGATTTTTTACATATAGCGGCCGCTTTGGGGATTTTTGGGGTTAGCGGACTTAAAGCCTCAAAAAGGGCCGATGATATCAGCGCAGAGGATATAATGGATTTCAAGGAGACGGGGAAGGTGACACTGCTTCATATCTGTGACCTTCACGCCCATTTAAAACCTCTTTATTGGAGGGAACCCTCCACGCTTCTTAGCGCGCCCAATCTTGTGGGAACTCCAGGGTTTTTGTGTGGAAAGGCCTTTTTGGAATTTTATGGAATAAAACCAAATACCCTTGAGGCTTATTTTGATACATATCTAAATTTTGAATCTTTAGCCAAAAAGTTTGGAAAGATGGGTGGAGTGGCCCATATGAAAACGGTAATAGAGGAGATTAGAAGAGAAAGAGGAAAGGATAATGTTTTGCTGCTTGACAGCGGCGATACATGGCAGGGCACCGCAGTTGCTTTAAAAACCGCGGGCGAGGCTATAGTGGACGCCCAAAACTACCTGGGCGTAGATGTGATGGTGGGACACTGGGAGTTTACCTATGGAAAAGAGCGGGTGATGGAGCTTTTGGATAAACTTAACGCCGATTTTATTTCACAAAATATCATAGACAACGACCCTTTCAGCGATAGTTTTGAAGAGGTGGTTTTTCCTCCATATGCCATCAAAGAGGCGGGGGGAGCAAAAATCGGGATAATAGGCCAGTCTTTTCCCTTTACCTCCACCGCCAATCCAAAAAGGTTTACCGAAGGCTGGAGCTTTGGGCTAAGGCTTGATACTCTCCAAGGCTATGTTGATGAGCTTAGAAAGGAGAAAAAGGTAGACTGTGTAGTGCTTTTAAGTCATGACGGGTTTAGCGTGGATCAGGAGGTGGCAAGGAAAGTCAGAGGGATAGATTTTATCCTAAGCGGCCATACGCACGACCCTGGACCAAGACCCGTTACCATCAACGGGACTACGATTGTCATTGCCGGAAGCCACGGAAAATTTGTGGGAAGACTGGATATAGATATTTCAAAAGGAAAGGTAAGAGATTTCAACTATAAGCTGATTCCCATAGCCTCGAATCTTATAAAAGCCGATAAAAAAGGCCTGGAGCTGGTAGACAAGTGGTATAGGCCTTATAGAAAGGAGTTAAACAAGGTAATAGGAAAAACCAAAGGGACTCTTTACAAGCGAGATACCTTTTATTCCACCTTCGACGCGCTTATAGGAGAGGCAATAAGAGACAAAATGGATTGTGAGATCTCTTTTACTCCCGGATACAGATGGGGAACCACTCTTTTGCCAGGAGATGATATTTTGGTAGATAACGTATATGAGATGACGGCTATCACCTATGCGGATGTATATACTTTTGAGTTAAAAGGGGCTCGCATCGCCCAGCTTTTGGAAGATATAGCCGACAATGTGTTCAATCCCAACCCTCTTTATCAGCAAGGAGGAGATATGAGCCGGCTGGTGGGCGTAAGTTATGACATAAAGATTTCTGAAAAGAGTGGCAAAAGGATAAAAAATCTTAAAATAAACGGCAAAGAGATCGACTTGAATAGAGATTATGTGGTTAGTGCTTGGGGAGGAAATCTGCAAAATGCGGGAAAAAACCTTAGAGAAAATCTAATAGAGCCTGTATATGATGTGGTTACCAAATATGTTGAGAAAAAAGGAAAAATCGATATATCAAACAGATCAAACGTAAATGTGCTGGATTTTGACTGTGGGTGTCCCAAAAAGGGCGGGATCTGTGAGTAAAGGAGCGAAAATGAAAAATTTAAGATTGGCATTGGCGGCGGTTATGGGGATATCTTTGTCAAGCTCATACGCCTTGGCAAAAGAGAAAAGGATATTAAATGGCAATATGACTTTGACTTATTTGGAGGTTCCAGGCGAGGTTGAGTCTTTGCAGGAGCTGTTTAGCAAAGGTATATTTTATGGAAGATTTAGATTCAACAGTTTTTTATGGGACTGGAAGAGGGAGTATCCGGGTAAGACCAAAGATAACTGGGCTGTTGGCGTTGGCGGGAGTATGATATATAAAACTGCATATTTTAAAGGCCTTGGGGCCACGGTGGGTATATACACCTCTCAAAACCCCTGGCATATGGATCCGGAAGATGTGAAATATGTAAAGGCGGGAAAAGATACCTTTAGCCGCTACAAAGTTGCAACAACGGGACACTTTGGGCTTACAACCGTTGCTCAGGCCTATTTGGAATACAAAAAAAACAAAACCTCCTTTAAAGCCGGCAGACAGATATTTGAGAGCCTGCTTACCAAAAGTAACGATACCAAGATGGTTCCAAATACCTTTGAAGGATATTCGCTTATTAGCAGATATTTTAATAAAACCACTATAAAAGCGGCCTACTTTACCAAACAAAAATTAAGAGATCATGAGAGTTTTCACGATGTTCTTACATTTGGAAAAGATCTTAACCAAAACGGAATAATCGATACACAAGCCGAAAAGTGGGCCAACAACGACGACAGTGCCGTAAACAAGGGGTTAAGTTATGTCAATTTTCAAAAAGCCAATAAAGATACCACTCATCATCTAATAGTAGGCGAGGTTGTAAACAAAAGCATACCCAATCTAAAATGGTTCCTAAACTATACCGCCGTACCGGATGTGGTGGCCCTGGCAAGCGGCGAGGCACATTTGAAGGTGGGATTGGGCGATTACAGTCTGATTCCTGGTATAAGATATATCAAACAGTATGACAGGGGGGCGAAGGATATAGGCAGGCTTGGAGTGGCCGTTGCGAACCTGAAGGCAAAACCGGATGGTTATAAAGACCCATACAGCGTAGACAGCTGGCTTTTTGCGGCGAGGGTTGATTTAAAGCCCAACAGTAAAAAGTGGTGGGCCAGGGTTGGATATTCAAAAGTAGCCGATGAAGCGGATATAATCGCTCCCTGGCGTGGATTTCCAACAGGAGGCTTTACAAGAGCGATGGCTCAGTATAACTGGTATGCCAATACGAAGACATGGATGGTAAGAGGTGTTGTAAACCTTGACAAAATGGGTCTAATAAGCGGTTTAAAGGCCTCGCTAAGATATGCGGTGCAGGATTTTGACGATAAAAAGAGCGGGGTTCAGGCTGACAGCAGGGTGGTTCACCTGGATCTGCTGGAAAAGATAAAATCCATTCCGGGACTCTATCTTAAATTTAGAATGGGGCTTGTAAACGGGGATGATGAGACTTATGATATAAACGGCAAATTAAAACCGGACCCTTCATATAAAGAGTTCAGATTTGAGATAAACTACCTTTTTTAGGATTTAAAGTGAAGATACTTTTTTTACTGTTTTATACCGTTTTGTTCGCCTCCCAGATAGACGAGGTTTTTATAAAGGCGAAAAAAGAGGGCAAAATCGTAATAATCGAGGCCACATCGAAAGAGTGCCGTTTTTGCAAAGAGATGGAAAACCGTCTTAAAAAGAGTAAAAAGCTAAAAAGTGCACTGAAAGATTTTATATATGTGAGGGTGGATGTTACAAAAGAGCCGCTTCCTTTATCTTTGAAGTGGCAGGTAACGCCAACTTTTTTCTTTTTAGATAGCGATAAAAAGGTGATAAAAACAGTTCCGGGCTTTTGGAGTGAGGAGGATTTTTTGGACTTTTTAAAGAGGGTTAAAGATGAGGCTTCTATGTAGTCTGTTTGTTTTAATCTTTTACTTAACGGCAGATACCGAGTTTGCAGAGCCAAAGCCGGGATTTGACAATCCAAGAAAGATTGTCTTTCCCATAACCGCCGGGGATGATGAGTCTATCAATCACGTATTAAGCTCAGCAAACAACGTGATAAAGTTTTACGGTCCGGATAATGTGAAAATCGCAATTATCTGCTACTCCAAAGGCATAAGGGCGGTGCTGAAAAAAGAGAGAAAGATCGCTGTCAGGGTTAGAAGCCTGATGACATATGATGTGGAGTTTATCGCCTGTAAAAATACGATGAGAACCAAAGGGATAAAACCAAAAGATCTGCTTGAGGGCGTAAAAATCGTCACAGCCGGGATTGTGGAGCTTGTGGAAAGAGACCTTAAAGGATGGATATATATAAGACCATAAGGAGAGAGAATGAAGATTTTATTAATGTTTTTTATGACGTTTTTTGTTTTGATGGCAAATGATGAGATAATTTTATTTGGCACAGAGGCTAAAGTCAGCCCTACACAGATAGAGGAGGTGTTTCAAAAGGCTGGATACTCCATTCAGCAAAACAGGGATATGAACGGCCCTTTTAAAAAGCAGTTTGGAAAGAGCGGGTTTGAAGTGTATAACCTCTTAACTCTTTACTATCCAAAAATCGCTATGGAATTGGTCGTAAAAAATCCGGATAGCGGCGTTTTTGCACCCTTTTCTATCGTAATATACCAAAAAAAGGGGGATAAATATCTTTATGCCGGGGTGTTGAGCGCAAAGGCAAAAGCTAAGATTTTGGGTTTAAACCTGCCGGTTGAACTTTTGGAGGAGCTGGAGAGAAAAAATATCAATACCTTGAAAAAAGCGCTTAAAAATCCTAAGAAGGTGGAACTGGCTTATAAGCCCAAACCTGTAAAAAAATCTCTTTTGACGAAATTTTCAGTTGAGGTGGAAGAGGATGAGGCGCTGGATGCAAAAGAGGAGATAGAGATGGTGATAGAAGATGGCCTAAAACCGATAGGATTTGTGATGGCGAACTTTAATGATTTTAACTATGATTTAAAAGAGGCCGGGATTGATGATTTTATCTTTTACGACACATACTCTTTATGTAAGCTAAAAGTGATATATACCGTATCCAAAATCCGTCCGGAAGCCGGAGTTTTTGCTCCTTGTACTTTGGCAATCTATCAAAAGAAGAAAGAAAATAGGATGAATATACTTTTTCCAAATATTTACAACTGGATATCCACGCTAAACATTGAGGATAAAGAGGCGTTAAAAGAGCTTCAAAAAGCCCAGGAAGATATGGTAAAGGTGATAAAAAGTGCGATAGAGTAGCGCCAATATTGATAATGATTTTCATCTTTATTCTGTTATAAGGTTTTTTGTGTAACAATTCCTAAAAATTTAGGAGCTGTTATGAAAAAAAATCTTCTTTTTTTGACTCTTTTATCCATGATTGCCTTCGCTGATTCGCTTATAGAGAGTTTTGAGGGCCAGGTGAGAGTTGGATATATAGATACAAAAGAGGATAAATCACTGATAGGTACTGCAATAGGTGGTCATATGTTTTTAAAAATCCGCCCATTTTACCATATGGCCGCCGTGCTTGAGTTTTATACGGTTCAAGATATTGGCAAATCCCAAAACCCCGACTTTTTTGATGCCGATTTGGATGGATTTACCACTATATCCCAGGCTTATATGGAAGTAGTATGGGAAAATAGTTTTATCCGGGCCGGCCGTCAGCTTCTAAATACGCCGCACGCCGACAGCGACGATATTAGAATGATGCCAAACTACTTTTTCGCATATCTTTTACAAAACAGTAGTTTGACAGATATTACGCTGCAGGCAGGAAAGATAGAGCGTATGGCCGGATGGGAGAACGGTGTGGATGCGAAGAGGTTCGTAAGAATCGACGAGGTATTGGGGCTGGATAAAAAAAGCGACGGGGTATATTTCGCCTCGGCCCTCTATGAAAAAGAGCCTTACGCCCTGCAGGCCTGGTATTACGATGTGGATGAGGTGTGTGATATTTTCTATCTGGAGGCTGGCAGCGGTGTGGAATGGAAAGGAATGGGGCTGGATATGGCCTTTCAGTATGACAGAGCCAAAAAAAGAGGGGAGGCGCTGCTTGGCGATATAGATGCCAAAACCTTTGGAGTGAGCCTTCAGGCCGA
>JAMOUF010000145.1 GCA_027068245.1 Campylobacterales bacterium
CTAAAAGCTTTTCTCTTGGAGACAGGTCTGCTTTCGATAATCTTTACCACATCTCCGACATTTGCCTCGTTTTTCTCGTCATGCACCAGGTATTTTTTAAATCTTTTTACGATTTTGTGGTATTTGGGGTGCATGATTTTTCTCTCTACCAAAACAGAAACGGTTTTGTCTCCGCTTCTTTTTACCACCGTTCCTTGCAATTCTCTTTTGTAAGCCATTATCCAGCCCTTTTCTTTTCGGTTATCGCCGTTTTGATTCTGGCGATATCTTTTCTAGTTTTTCTTATTGCACTAGTGTCTTGAAGCTGCATGGTTTTGAGCTTCATTCTAAGCTCGAACAGCTCCAACTTCTTGTCCCTCAACATCCCTTCAAGCTCTTGCAAGCTCTTGTCTTTTATCTCAGTATATTTCATTTTCACTCTCTTGTGTCACAATTTTTGTTTTAAAAGGGAGTTTATATCTGGCCAAATCCAACGCCTCACGCGCCAGGCTCTCTTCAACACCCGCCATCTCGTAGATGATACGGCCGGGTTTGATATTCATCACCCATTTCTCCACGGCACCTTTACCTTTACCCATCCTGGTTTCCAAAGGTTTTTTAGTCAAAGGCTTGTCAGGGAAAACCCTAATCCAGATTTTACCGGTTCTTTTGACCTTTCTGGTCATCGCAACCCTGGCGGCCTCTATCTGCCTGGAGTCTATTCTTCCGTGTTCTACGGCTTTGATGCCGATACTTCCAAACGCAAGACTGTTCCCTCTGTAAGCCTTGCCTCTGTTTCTACCCTTTTGCTGTTTTCTGTATTTAGTCTTCTTTGGCATCAACATGGTTAACTTCTCCTTCTTGGAGCTCTGCGTCTCGGTTTTTCAGCAGGTTCTGGTCTGATACCCTTTTGTAGAACCTCGCCTTTGAAAATCCAGACTTTGACGCCTATGATTCCGTAAGTCGTCAAAGCCTCCGCAAAGCCGTAATCGATTTTCGCTCTTAATGTATGCAAAGGAACCCTTCCTTCAAGATACCACTCGGTTCTCGCCATCTCGGCACCGCCAAGTCTTCCCGCAACCTGGACTTTGATACCTTTGACGCCGGCTTTTTGTGCCGCTTGCATAACCTTTTTCATCGCTCTTCTAAAAGCAACCCTTCTCTCAAGCTGGGTCGCGATGTTTTCAGCCGCCAGCTGAGCAGAAGCCTGAGGTCTTTTCTCCTCTTTGATATTTATGAAGACCTCTTTGCCGACAAGCTTTTGAAGCTTTTGCTTGAGTTTTTCTATGTCGGCCCCTTTTTTGCCGATGATGACGCCGGGTCTTGCGGCGACGATAGTCACTCTAAGCTTCTTGGCCGTTCTTTCTATGATGATATTGCTGATTCCCGCGTAATAGAGCTCTTTTTTTATAAAGTTTCTTATTTTGTGATCTTCTTGCACTCTATCCGGCATCTTGTTGTAATCCGGAAACCATCTGCTGTTCCAGTTTCTGTTGATTCCAAGTCTTAGACCTATAGGATTGACTTTTTGACCCATTAGCTATCCTTCTTTTGCGCTACTTCTACATAGATATGAGAAGTTGGTTTCATAATTCTACTTGCTCTACCTCTTGCTCTGGGGCGAAATCTCTTCAGGTATGGGCCCCTATCCACCCTGCACGAACTGACAACTACCTCTTCAGGCTCAAATCCACCGTTTGCAACCGCGCTGGCTATGACTTTGGAGATAACCTTTGCCGCTTTGTTCGGCATAAACTCCAAACTGGCAAGGGCCTCTTCCGCGTTCATTCCCTGAACCTCTCTCGCTATAAGCCTGGCTTTGGTCGGTGAGAGCCTGATAAATCTCAATACTGCTTTACTCATCACCTATCCTTATTTACCGATTTTCTTTTGAACTGAACCTTTATGCCCTCTAAAGGTTCTTGTTGGAGCGAACTCGCCCAGTTTGAAACCCACATGGTTTTCCGTAATGTAGACAGGAACGAACTGTCTGCCGTTATGAACGTTTATAGTCAGTCCTATCATTTCAGGCACGATAGTGCTTCTTCTCGACCAGGTTTTGATGGGCTTTTTATCGCCGCTCTCTTTTGCCTTGACAACCTTTTTCATCAAATGGTCGTCTACAAAAGGTCCCTTTTTTATACTTCTTGCCATCTTCTTCCTACCTTATTTTTTTCTTCTTGAGATTATAAGCTTGTCGCTAGGTTTCTTTCTTCTTGTTTTATAACCCTTAGTAGGCATACCCCAAGGCGTAACAGGGTGTCCGCCAGGACCGGTTTTACCTTCACCACCGCCGTGAGGGTGGTCAACCGGGTTCATAGCGCTACCTCTTGTTTGAGGTCTGATTCCCCTGTGTCTGTTTCTACCGGCTTTTCCTATAACGATATTGATATACTCTTCGTTGCCAACGGTTCCTATGGTAGCCATACACTCGCCCAGAACCTTTCTCATCTCGCCACTTGGAAGTCTTAGGATGACATATTTGTCCTCCCTACCCATTATCTGCGCGTATGCGCCGGCGCTTCTTGCCATCTGGCCGCCTTTGCCAGGCTTCATCTCTATATTGTGAACCAGCGTTCCCACAGGAATGTTTTTCAGCTTCATGGCATTTCCGGGAAGAACGTCAAGTCCACTCTCGGCAGCCTCGACGGTATCACCCACTTTAAGTCCGCTCGGCTGGATGATATATCTTTTGTCCCCATCTCTGTAGATAACAAGTGCTATCCTGCAGTTTCTGTATGGGTCGTATTCGATAGTCGCCACGCGTCCGGGAACGCCAAATTTTCTTCTTTTGAAATCGATTATTCTGTAAAGCTTCTTAGCTCCGCCCTCTTTATGTCTGGAGGTGATTCTACCCTGGTTGTTTCTACCGGCGCGCGCAGGTAGTTTAACCAACAGCTTCCTAACACTCGGTCTGGCTGTGATGTCACTGCTCTCAACAACCGACATAAATCTACGACTAGGCGTATATGGTTTATATTTTTTTACTGCCATCTTCTATCCTTACACCGCTAAGCTTTCTATTTTTGCCCCTTCAGGCAGTTTTACATAGAATTTTTTGTAGTTGTCTCTTCTACCTTCAATTCCTCTAAATCTCTTCTTCTTGCCCTGCATTCTTAGAGAGTTTATCTTGATTGGATTGACTCCAAAATACTCTTTAAGAATCGCTTTTAACTGATTCTTTGTCATCTTGTCACTGGTCTGAACGACGATATATCCCTCTTCTTGAAGGCCCAAACTCTTCTCTGTATAAATTATTGATTTGATATCCGTTATATCTGCCATCTTAGCCCTCTTTTACGATTTTTTCCCAAACTGGTTTTTCAATCACAACAGCTCTGAAAGCGGCTGCTAGATATGCGTTTAGTTCGTTTGGTTCTATTAGATATGCGTTTGGAATGTTTCTAAACGCCAAAAATGTCTTCTCGTCTATGTTCTCTTTTACGATAAGTGCGTCTCTTGCGCCAAGTTTATTCATCAAAGCGGCCGCATCTTTCGTCTTTCCGGATGCCACTTCCACGCTCTCTACGATAAACAGTGCTCCGTTTTGCGCCTTCTCATCAAGCGCGAACATCAACGCTTTTCTTTTTTGCTTTTTGTTTACCTTCTGCGTGTAGTTCTTCGTATTTTTGGGGCCAAAAGCCACACCACCGCCTACGAAAAGAGGCGACCTGATGGAACCTGCTCTGGCTCCTCCTCTTCCTTTTTGAGGCCAGGGCTTTCTACCGCCTCCGCTAACCTCACCCCTGCTCTTTGTATGGGCGTTGTTGGCTCTAAGGTTAGAGCTGTACGCCTTTGCATATAGATAGAGGTTGTGGGGGTTGATTCCTTGAAAACTCTCAGGAATGGCAACCTCTTCCGTTTTGTTGAACTCTTTGTCTAAAACTATCGCTTTACTCATTTTACAATCCTTACTTTACCAAGTGCCCCGTTTGGTCCGGGAATAGAACCTTTTACCACCAAAACCATATTTTCAGGGTCGAAATTCAAAACCTCATTTTGAACCGTAACAGTCTTGTTTCCATACTGCCCAGGCATCTTCTGTCCCGGCATAATTCTGCCTGGCCACTCACACATACCCACAGAACCCGGTGCTCTGTGAAATCTTGAACCGTGGCTCTGAGGTCCTCCTGCGAAGTTCCATCTCTTTACAACGCCCGTGAACCCACGCCCTTTGGATGTAAAAGTGGTTTTAATCTTCTTAGCCTCGCCAAGCGCGGACAAATCCAAATCACCCGGCTCTTTGTTAGCCACTTTAAGCGTTATAAATCTGTTGAAATCTTTTGAAAGACCATATTTTTTCTGCTGTCCCTCAATAGTTTTGTTTATCTTTTTGCCGTCACTATAGGCAACTATGGCTCTGTCATCGCCGATAATCTCGCAAACTTTCGCCTCTTTCACCTTCAAAAGCGTTACAGGCACGCTTGGAACGGTTATCGTTCTGCTCATTCCTATTTTTTCTACTATATACTCCATTATCTCCCCTTACTGACCCATTGACCTAACTTCTACATCCACTTCCGGAGCCAAATCCAGCTTCATCAGTGAATCTACCGTATCCGGTGTAGCAGATACAATATCGATAAGTCTTGAATGAATTCTAATTTCAAATTGTTCTCTTGAATCTTTGTTGATATGCGGTGAACGTAAAACCGTATACTTTCTTATCTTTGTAGGTAAGGGAATCGGACCTCTAATCTCTGCTCCCGTTCTCTTTACAGCCTCGACTATGGCTGAAACACTCCTGTCTAAAACCCTGTGGTCATAAGCACGAAGCTTAAGTCTAATCTTTTCCATTTCTACCTTTCCTAAAAGAACTCAAGGCGCAATGCCTCATTTTGGAGCCAAAATTATAGAAAAAAGAGGGCGGTTTTTCAAGGGATTTGGGTATAATGGATTTAATTTATTTCCTTCTGTAAAGGAAAACATTATGGAGATGTTGGATTTTTTCTATGAAACCGGACTAAAAAGAGATAAAAGGCTGCCGAGGAAACTCTCACTGCCTCCACACAGCCGCCTTTTGCTATGTGGAGTTAGATACTGCGGAAAATACTCGCTTATGCAGGAGCATCTAAAAGAGAAGGAAGATGTTCTTTTTATAGATATGGAGGATTTCAGGTTCGATTATGAAACCTACAAAAAAGAGATAGATGAGTTTATAAAGCAAAGAGGGATAAAACATCTGGCTCTATACTCATATCAAAAGGGGACCTACCTGCCCGAGTGCGAAAACATACTTCTATGTTCGCATAAAAATATCGAGATAGAGGGCTATGAAAAAGCGGTTTTGGACCCACTGGACTTCGAAGAGTTCATACTCTTTGACAGAGGCAAGGATATAAAGGTCACTTTCAACAGCTTTTTAAAATCGGGCAACTATCCGGAACTGGCCCTTTTGCCGGAGAGCAAAAAAGAGAGACGGGCCCAGGAGATTTTCAAACTAAGCGTAGAGTGCGACATCTTCAAGGAGCTGGCCTTTTTCCAAAGCGTGCCGGTAAGCGCCCACTTCGTCTACAACAGGCTAAGACAGAAAATCAAAATCTCCAAGGACAGGTTTTACGAATATTTCACCTCGCTCATAAAGGACAGATATATTTTCGCCATAGAGAGGTTCGGCAGTAAAAGGGCGGCAAAGAAGCTCTTTTTCCACAACTTTTTAACAAAAAGCTACTTTTACACCCAAAAGGAGTTTCCAAAACTATTTGAAAATATGGTCTTTTTGGAGATGAAAGATGAGAATCTTTTTTATATGGAGCCTTTGGGGTTTTTCAATCCGGATACAGAGATTGTAACTATCGCCATACCCTTTGGAAACGAGGTGCGTATAGAAAACAAAATAGATAAAATCCTCTCAAAAAACCGGATAAACCCAAAAAAGATAGAGGTTGTAAGCGTAGCCAGCAGTTTCGAGTATAGACATAAAACCATCCCCTGTGAAGTGGTGCCCTTTTATGAGTGGGCGGTGAGGGGGTAAAAGCACAAATTTAGGTTTTCAAATTTAGGTTTTCAATATTGTTTAAGTAAATTAAATTATAATAAAATCAAATTTGATATTAAAAGGATAATTAATGAAAAAGCTAAGTTTATCTTTTATAGCTGCAATAACACTTTTTGCAAACGACAATTCTATAGTTTTTATGACTGAACTTTATAATAAATATTTTCCCAATAACATACATAAAAAAAATTCAACTTTATCACCACAACTACAGCTCTCATATGAGAAAGCCAATAAACTTGTAGGTAAATACGCAATAGTTTATTATGATGTTTCAAACAGATCCTATGTCGATAAACTTGCATTCATAGAATATGATTATGAAAAAAAAGTTATAATGGGTCTAAAAGCGACTAAAAATGGCGTTATATATCCACTTTTCTGTTTTAATGGAGAGCTTTTTAAAGGTTTTGATTACTCTTGTGTAGCAGTATATAGTAGTGAAAGCAAACTGAGTGACTGGTATTTTTTTGATGTAAATAATGAAACTTTATCCGGATATGAAATTTTTGGAACTCCATCATATGTAGCTGATGCTCTTAAATTTTATAACGACCGATTGCATCCTTTATATGGTACTTTACATAATTTGGAAAATTCATCTGATTCCGCATCATCACAACATTTTTCTCAGCCAACCCAATCCTCAAGTCAGGAAAATTACACATCAAGTTCACAAAGCTCGTATCAATGTCTACCAGGTTATGATTGTGAAACTGCAAATTCATCAGCAGCTTCTTCATGTCCAACTATCCGTTTTGGAACAGTAGATGATTACTTTGAAGGAACGGTGCCCGGCCAAGAACCTGTAGATGCTTACACTCCACAAACTGTTGATAAAATAGTCGCAAGAGTTAAACAACAATGTAAGGAAAACCCACAGTCTTGTGGTATTGATGCAATTCCTATCATAAAAGAAAAAACAGATCCTCAAATAATTTTAAATAAGGTAAATAATAAACCTTTGGATATTAACGGATATTATTTACATTATGGAAATGGAGCTTTTGATTGGTTGTATGTCCCAGTTAAATTAAAATCTGCATATAAATTGGAAAAGGGTGTTGATAAAGACTACTCATTAAGATGGACGGCATTACCAAAAGATATAAAAATAGAAAAACAAGATAAAAAAATTATTATTAAGAAGTAAAGAAAACTCTTTACTTCTTTAATGTTATTTTTTATCTTTCATATATCGTAAAAGATTATTAATCATTTTATCTTTTATAGCCCTTGTACTAAGAACATCATCTTTTGGATAAATATTAAACATACAGTTTTGTTCACATGGGATTATTTGGCCATTTCTTATTTCAAAAACCTTCCACACTACTCCTGGTTCATTAGGAACATTAAATACTCTTTGAATCCCATCGTTTGTAAATACTTTTACTTTAGCACCAGAATACGCCAAAGCCATATTTCCATTTAAATCATATCTATCACTATAATTATGAACAAAATATTTATAGATACCATTTGCATCAACATTATATATAGTAGTAGTTTCTGGACCATAAGATGTTATGTCATCCCTATCCAAAAATGCTATGGGTTTATAGCGTTCATCAGACAAAACATAATCGGTTACAACATAACGATTATAAACTGTATCAAAATATGCATATTTTTCAGCCCAATATATATGATATTTAAGTTCATTGTTTTTCAAAAATAGAAGATGAGAATCCAAATCAGATGGATCCTTACCCCAAGAAAGTTGTATCCGTAGTTCTTGTCCATTTGCAGTGACAAGATCAGGAGATAGACTTATCTCTATATACTCCTCTGGTTCATCAACGGTTATATTTGTATAATTGGGGATATAACCCTCAGCAGAGACTACCAAAGTATAATTACCAGGTTCAATATTTTCAAGTTTAAAAGTGCCATCTGGCATTGTAAATGTCTCTTTTATCGGTGTACCGTCTGTTTGATAGGAACCTTTATAAAGCTTCACTGTAGCTGAGACATTTAAATTTTCTCCAGTAACAGAATTAAATACACGCCCTTCTATCGTAGATAAAATGGCATTTTGTTGATCAACAAGTTCTATAAGACCAAAATTTACTCTATCACTGTTTCCAACTAGATCAGGAGTTATTTTACCCAATGACACTCTATAACCATCTTTTTCAACTTGGATAGTATAAACTTTGTTTGGATCATAATTTGGAATATTTAATGAAAAATGTCCATTACTATCACTCATACCCGTTGCTACAACATTCCCATCTTCATCCACCAAAACAACTACTCTTGCATCTTTGATAGGTTGTCCTGTGGTTGCATTAATTACGGTTCCTGTTACAACTTTTGTTATTCCGCTACTAGAACTGGATGAAGTTGGCCCAGAAATCAATCCAAAATCTGCTGGTGATCCAATATATATCTTTCCATTTTCAAAATAAAAATTATCAAAATAGGGATCAAGTCTGGTCCAAATCAAATATCCATTCTCATCCATACCTTCTAATTTTGCCAAGACCCTTCCATTAACAGTCATATAAATCCATCCATAAGGATCATTGTTATCATAATGAGCAAAGTAACCATTAATTGGAATAACTCTATTTGCTAAATTTTCAATTAAATTATATAAACGATTTTCCTCTGCTAAATCTGATGATGACGATGAGGATGACGATGAAGTTATAATATAATCTGTTGGAGACGGAAGGAGTCCTTTTCTGTCAATCTCATTTGCAAAAATAATGCTGGTTAGCAATATGACAAGCATAATTAATTTACTCATAATATACCTTTATTTAAAATTTAATAAAATTATTCCACATATAAACTTAATATAATTTTAATTTTTAAAAAATGTATTAATAAAAATTATATTTATTTATATCCTTGTATTTTAAATCTTCTATAAACGAGTAAAGCAACTTTTAACATTTACTTTATCAAAACCACTTTATTGACACCAGGCACAAAACAGTATTTACCATATCGATGGCGGAGATTTACCACAACAAAAAACACTTCAACATCGCCCATCTGGCAAAAATCGCCAAAGTCCTGGAAGTGGATATCTGTGAATTTTTCGAAGGGGTGGACGAGATTATAAAAGATGATGACTAATCATCATCCGGATAAGTTTTATATCAATATTTTAAAGCGGACTCTTTTTCCTATCCGGATAACATTCTGCTATTATTTCAAAAAGGAGAGAGATGCTGTGCGGTATAGACGAGGCGGGGAGAGGCCCGTTGGCGGGACCTTTGGTGGTTGCGGGCGTGGTTTTGAAAAAGAGTATGGAAGGTCTTGGGGATTCCAAAAAGCTCAGTCCCAAAAAAAGAGAGAAGCTGTTTGGCGAGATTATACAAAACTCCACATATTTGATAGTCTGCGTAGATAGCACCCTCATAGACGAAACGGGGCTTAGCCGCTCGATAAACCTGGCTCTTAAAAAGATAGTTGAAAACATAGCGGCGGATGAGTATATTTTCGACGGCAACTCCACTTTCAACGTAAGCGGTATAAAGACTATGGTAAAAGCGGATACCAAGATAGAAGAGGTCATGGCCGCATCCATTTTGGCAAAAGTTTTCAGAGACCATCTTATGTGCGACTATGCCAGACTATATCCGGAATATAATTTTTGCCGCCACAAAGGGTATGGAACGAAAGAGCATATAGAGAGGATAAAAAGATACGGGTTATCTCCCATTCACAGAGAGAGCTTCAGGCCTAAAGCCCTTTTGAAAACCCTTTTTTGATACGGTTTTGGCGGTAGTAGTGGTAAAAGACGGCCGCCACCATTACCATA
>JAMOUF010000146.1 GCA_027068245.1 Campylobacterales bacterium
AACTCCTGCCGTCCTGGGGCTTTCTTTTTTCGGCTATATCCAGGTTCGCCAGAAGTTTCAGCCTGGAAGAGAGGGGTGGGTAGATATCTTTGTCGAATATGAATTTCTCCGTCAAAAGCCCGTCTATCCGGTTTCTAACCACACAGTTGTTCTGCGTAGGCTCGATATGGATATCGCTTGCCCTGGATAGAATGGCGCTTCTTATAATTGCCTCTATAAGCTTTAAAATGGCGCTGGACTCCTCTATGTTGTCCTTATCGACTACTCCGTGCATCAGATCTTTTCTGATCTCGTTTACAAGCCCTTTAATGCTTTCTGAGAGTTCAAGTTTGTTTAGGTAGTTTTCTATCTGTTTTTTTGTAGCCAGGGCAACTTTTATCGGTTTTTTGGGAAAGAACCTCTGTATCGCCTCCTGGGCTCCGATATCTAACGGGTCGCTAAAGGCCACAATAACGGAGAGGTCCTCCTCTTTGATGGGAATTGCCTTGTATTTTTTCAGCTGATTGAGGGGTATTTTTGAGGAGAGTTTTATATTTATATCGGTGGAGTCCAGGTCGTAATAGTTTATATGGAGCAGGGTGCTGAACTTTTTTAGTATCTTCTCTTTTATAGAGCCAGATATTATGTCCAAATCAGATATTGTCAATCGGCCTTCCCTGAGGGACCTGGCGATGGACTCCACAATCTCATCTTCCTTGGCGTAGTCTTTGTTGATGATATGGTTCAGGATATTGCTCTCTTTGGTGGAGTTGTTCTTTATATCGGCCACTTTCTCAGGCTCTATATTCAGTCTATCTTTGATTACATTTAACAGTTTTTCCATCGGTTTTTACCTGTAGTGGTGGATGATTTTTTTTCCGTCTTTATCTATCTCTTCAATGACCATGATTTTTCTTCCCTTTTTGCTATCGGTGTAAAGAGTGTATTTCCCCCGTTCGTCTTCCATATTATACCGATTATCGGTAAATTTATACTTTTTTTGAAAGTAGAGGTTGAAAACCCTGGAGAGGACATAGTCGCTGTTTGGCACGTTTAGCCCACTGAACTCCTGCCCGTCGAAAAGAGCGTTTACCAGGATGTTTTTCTGGGCGATTATCAAAGAGAAGTAGGCTCTGTTCTTTCTCTGTTCCGGACTGTTTTTCAAAAATATTATCGGAACGCTCAGTCTGTCTATCTTATCGATATTCAGACAGGAAAAGGCGTACATGGTAATCAGGTCCGCATCCTTTTTGATTTTGGAAAAGTTCTTCGCCCCCTCGATACATACATATCTATGGTTTCCGGATTTATATGCGGAAATCAGTTTCGAGAGCGAGAAGGCAAAAGAGAGGTTCGCTACAAAAACCAGAAGCAGAATTTTTCTCATTTTCCACGCTCCTTGTAAATTTGGGTTAAAAGTTTTTTCGCTTTTTCCGAGTTGTGGTTTATGATATAGGTTTTCAACACACGGGCCGCCTTCTCTTTTTGATTTAGTTTTATCAGGTTCTTCGCAAAAATAATCCAGCTTCTTTCATCCTCTTTGTTCATCTCATTGGCTTTCAAAGACCAGGCAAGGGATTTTTTATACTCTTTTTTATCATAATATATTTTTGCCAGGTATATGGCTTTGGAATAGGTGGGATAGCTGCGGTAGCTCTTTTCCAGCTCTTTGATATCGGCTTTTTTGTTCGATATGAACAGAGGTTGTTCCGTAGTTTTTTCTCTCTCTTTCACTCTCTTTTTGGATTTGCGGTTTGGTTTTTTGTAAGGGCTCTTTTTATATGTCAGCCTCTTTTCGAAATCTTTTTGCGGCAGTAAAAGGTTGTCTTGTTTCATACTGAGAGTTTTGGCCCTGGTAATTATTTGGGGTTGGTAGAGATAGTAGCCACCCGCGGCTAGCCCTATAAGGGCCGATGGTATCAACAGCAGCTTCAGCCACTTTTTGAGTCGGTACCTTTTCCATCTTCTTTCCAAAATCTCATATCTATGCATCGATAAGCCCCAATTCTATAGCACTCATTTGGAAAAATTTCAAAGGAATCTTGCCGTTTATGCTGATTTGAGAGGGACGGTTTTTATAAAAGTAGTCCAATATATCGAAGAGAGTGTACAAAAACCTGTTTGCAGCTCTGTAGTTGCCTTTGGTATGGGTATAGACAAATCCGCTTCTGCGGTAGTCGAATCCTTTTGAGAGGTCGAAGAGCTGATTTGAAAGGAGTTTTTTTTGTATATAGGCGTGAAACTCCTTTTTTGCCGGTGGTAGCATATGGATGGTTTTGTAAATCCTTGTTGAGAAATGCTCTTTCGAGAGCAGCTCTTTACTCTCACCCGTATGCATGGAGAGCAGAAACTTTATCTTGTTGGTATCAGATATGAGCCTGATGGCTTCCAGGAAATCCTTGTCATATATCTGAGCCTCGTCCAAAATCACGAAATGGCTGAAGTCATCCGCGCCGTCCAGATTTTCGAAAAGTTCTTTTTGATTATCGAAAAG
>JAMOUF010000147.1 GCA_027068245.1 Campylobacterales bacterium
CACCACCTCTACAACCCCCGTGATTTTTGGCAGTAGCAGATACTCGCTCAAAATGGCGTGTCCGGTAATGTATGTGATGACCGAGAGGGTAGCCAGGGCGAATATGGAAGGAACGGTCGCAAGCCCGTCCAGGCCGTCTGTCAGGTTTACGGCATTTGAGGTGGCGACTATTACGAAGGTCCAAAAAAATATGGCGAAAAGCCCCATATCGAAAAGCGGATGTTTGTAAAAGGGGATAAAAAACTGGGAGTTCAGTTTGGCTATAAAATAGAGATAGGCCGATATTGCCAGTCCAAAAAGAATCTGCAGCAAAAATTTCCCTTTTGCCGAAAGGCCGCTTTGATTCGATTTTTTAACCACTTTTCCAAAATCGTCGAATACTCCTATGGCTGCAAAAAGTATGATGGTCAAAAAGGCGCCTATGACGTATAAGTTTGTGAGGTTTGCCGTAAAAACGGAGGCTATCAGGGTGGATACTATAAAGACCACGCCACCCATAGTTGGGGTTTTGGCTTTGCTTTGATGGTTTTTGGGGGCCAGCGAGTAGATGGGCTGGAAGGAGTTTTTCCGTGAGGCCCATCTGATGAAAAGGGGCATCAGGGCAATTGTCAGAAAAAAGGCTATGAAAAATCCAACCGCACTTCTAAAAGTTATATATTGAAACAGGTTGATGTCGAACAACTGGTATAGAAAATAGAGCATACCACCCCTTAATATAATTTGAAGTCAAATATTACTAAAATTTTGGTAAATATTTACTAAAGGAGAGATATGAGGTTTAGTGGAAAGAATGTGTTGGTTACGGGTGCTGGCAGAGGAATTGGGGCCGAGATAGCCAAAACGCTGGCAGGCTATGGGCTGAAGGTCTGGATAAACTACCGCTCAAGCGCCAAAGAGGCCGACAGATTGAAAGAGGAGATAGAAAGTGAGGGCAACCAGGCGGCCGTTATAGGGTTTGACGCAACCAGCGAGAAGGAGTTCGTGGAGGCCGTAAAAACCATAGTGGATGCGGACGGAGAACTTTCATATCTGGTAAACAACGCAGGTATTACCAAGGATAAACTGGCTATGAGAATGAGCGTTGAGGATTTCGAGGAGGTGATAAGGGCCAACCTCGTCAGCGCCTTTATAGGGTGCAGGGAGGCTTTGAAGGCTATGGGTAAAAAGAGGTTCGGAAGTGTGGTAAACATCTCATCGATTGTGGCCGAGAGCGGAAACGCCGGACAGGTAAACTACAGTGCCAGCAAAGGTGGAATGATATCGATGACAAAATCCTTCGCACTTGAAGGAGCCCCAAGAAATATCCGGTTCAACGCTGTAACCCCGGGCTTTATCGAGACGGAGATGACACAGAAACTGAAAGAGGATATAAAGCAGGCATATGTGGAAAAAATCCCCTTGAAGCGTTTTGGCTCTCCCCAGGAGGTGGCGGAAGCGGTGGCCTTTTTGCTTAGTGACGGCTCAAGTTACATAACGGGTGAGACTTTGAGGGTAAACGGCGGAATGTATATGTAGTTTTAAGAGGCAAAAAAGTCTTTTTTTGCTAAAATGGCACTATAAATCTATTAAGGAGAGAATATGGCAGAGCTTTTTGAGCAAGTTAAAGAGGTAGTTGTGGAGCAGCTTAACGCTAATCCGGATGAGGTTAAACCGGAATCCAGATTTGTAGAGGATTTGGGTGCGGACAGTCTGGATGTGGTGGAACTTGTAATGGCGCTTGAGGAGAAATTTGGAATAGAGATTCCCGATGAGGACGCAGAGAAGATTCAGACCGTCGCGGACGCCGTAAAATATATAGAAGAGCATAAATCTTAAGCCAGGCGTTTTTCGCTTGGTCTTTACTGAGCCAAAGGGTTGAGTAAAGTTCAAGCAGAAGGAGATTTATGAGAAGGGTTGTGGTTACCGGTCTTGGTATGATAAACGCCTTGGGACACGACAAGGAGAGCTCTTTTAAAAAGATTATCGAGGGTGAGACGGGAGTCGATTATATCACCCTTTTCGACCCCTCGAACCACTCTGTGAAAATCGCCGCCGAGGTGAAAGATTTCGACCCCACCGCCGTTATGGACCCAAAGGAGGTAAAGAAGGCCGACAGGTTCATCCAGCTTGGCATAAAGGCCGCGAGGGAGGCCATGGAGGATGCTGGTATCGGCGAGGATGTGGAAAGAGAGCGTTTTGGAACCAGCTGCGCCAGCGGTATCGGAGGACTTCCTACCATCGAAAAGAACGCCGTTATCTGCAATACTCGTGGACCAAGGAGAATAAGCCCCTTTTTCATCCCTTCTGCTTTGGCGAACATGCTGGGCGGTTTCGTATCGATAGAGCATAAACTAAAAGGCCCGAACCTTGCCAGCGTTACGGCCTGCGCGGCGGGTACCCACGCCATAAACGAGGCCGTGAAGACGATTATGCTCGGAGGAGCCGACAGGATGTTGGT
>JAMOUF010000148.1 GCA_027068245.1 Campylobacterales bacterium
GCTGAATATCGCGGCCGCCTGGAAACTTCCCATCATCTTTTTCGTTGAAAACAACTACTACGCCATAGGCACTCGCATCGGATGGGTAAGCCCTTTCGAGGAGCTTTACCACAAAGCGCGCGTCTGTATGCCCTCAAAAAGAATCGACGGAATGAACGTATGCGAGGTATACAGAGCCGTAACGGAGGCCAAAGAGTATCTTGAAAACGGGCTTGGGCCATATTTTATTGAGGCCGAGACCTACAGATACGAGGGGCACTCAATGAGCGACAACGGAAAATACAGAAGCGAGGAGGAGATGGAGATATTCAAATCCCGCGACCCTATCGAAAACCTTAAAAAAGAGGCTTTGAGGCTTGGCATCGTTGAGAGCGGCTATTTTGAAGCGGCGGACAAACGGGCCAAAGAGGTGGTAAAAGAGGCGGTTGAGTTCGCCGCCGCATCGCCGGAGCCGCCGCTTTTTGAGCTTTATGAGGATGTATACTGCAAGGAGTGCACAAATGTTATACCGTGAAGCGTTGAATAAAGCCCTTGACGATGCCATGGCTGCCGATGGCAGCGTGGTGGTTTTGGGTGAGGACGTGGGAAGATATGGCGGCAACTATAAAGTCACCCAGGGGCTTTTCGCCAAATATGGGGAAAAAAGGGTTATAGACACTCCAATAGCTGAGCTTAGCATAGTTGGAAACGCCATAGGAATGGCGATAGCGGGGCTCAGGCCGGTAGCCGAGATAATGACGGTGAATTTCAGCCTTTTGGCGATGGACCAGATAGTAAACCATGCGGCCAAATTCAGGTATATGAGCGGGGGGAAGATGACAATTCCTCTTACCATCCGGATGCCAGGTGGTGTATCCAAACAGCTCGCAGCCCAGCACAGCGAGAGTTATGAGACGCTTTACAGCGCGATACCCGGGCTTATAGTTCTTGCTGCCAGCAACGCCACCTATGCCTATTATGGGTTAAAAGCGGCGATAGAACTGAACGACCCGGTTATATTTTTGGAGCACGAGCTGTTATATCCAAAGGAGATGGAGTTTAAAGAGGTTGAAAATTTCGACCCCTTCAAGGCCGAGGTTGTAAAAGAGGGAGAGGATTTGACCGTTTTGACCTATCTGAAGATGAGATACGACGTGCTTGAGGCTGTGCCGCAGATAGAAAGAGAGCTTGGCATAAGCGTAGAGGTTATCGACTTGAACTCCCTAAGGCCGCTGGATATGAAGACGATATCGGATTGCGTAAAAAAGACAAAAAGGGTCGTGGTGGTTGAAGAGGACCATAAAACCGGTGGATACGGGGCCGAGGTAATCTCAAGAGTGAGCGAGGAGCTCTTTTACGAGCTGGATGCGCCACCTCTTAGGATTGCCGCGGAGGATGTGCCGATTCCATACAACAGAAAACTGGAACTTGCCGCCATACCTACTCCGGACAAGATAGCCGCAAAAATCCTTCAATGGGGAAGAGCAAATGGATTATGAAGTTATAATGCCCGTCCTTTCCGATACGATGGAGAAGGGAAAACTTATCAAGTGGCATGTAAAAGAGGGAGATGAGGTAAAAGCTGGGGATGTTATTGCCGAGGTGGAGAGCGACAAGGCCATAATGGAGGTTCAGACTTTTAAAAGCGGAGTGGTGAAAAAACTGCTGGTAAAAGAGGGAGAGGAGGTACCGGTAAAGACGCCGATAGCCATTATAGAGGTAAAAGAGGAGGAGGAAGAAAAGCCGCAAAAGCCTTCCACAGCCACCCTCCCGCCCGTCATATCCGAGCTGCTGGAGCAAAAGAAGACCAAAGAGCAGGCGGAGGAAAAGAAGGGAATTAAGCCCGTATCCGGGATAGCCTCTCCTGCGGCCAGGGTTTTGGCGGCCAAAGAGGGAATAGATATTGAAAAACTTCAGTCATTGGGCCAGCTGCCAAAACCCGCACATCTAAAAGATGTGGAGCGGGAGGTTTTAAGACGCTACTTTACCCCGAAGGCTTTGAAACTGATTGAAGAGTACAATATAGATATCTCCTCTTTTGAACTGAACCGCAAATACAGCGCGGATGATCTGTTGGAGTACATAGAAAAAAACGACATCCCCCTTGTAAAAAGGCTCTCTTCCAATCGGATAGCCGTCAAAAAGATGGTGGAGCAGTCCGCCAAAAAGCCCGTCTATTTTATGTTCGAGAGCGTAGATTTGGGTTTTGAGCCAAAATACAAACTCACCGCATATCTTATAAAGATTTTGGCCCTCGCTATGCAAAACCACCCGCTAACCAGGGCCGTTTTGGAAGATGACAGCCTGAAAATCTATCCAAACTCCAACATAAGCGTCGCGGTTTCAAAGGGTGAGGAGCTCTATATGGCTGTATGTAAACGGGCGCAGAAAAAGAGTTTGAAAGAGATAGAGGAGTGGCTAAAAGAGATAAAGGTACGCCGGCTTGGTCCGGATGAT
>JAMOUF010000149.1 GCA_027068245.1 Campylobacterales bacterium
CACTCTACGCCGCTGGCCCCTATGGTGGCAGCTATACGGCCCCAGTTGGGGTCCTCGCCAAAGAGGGCCGTTTTGACAAGAAGGGAGTTCGTCAAAGCCTTTGCCGCCACTTTGGCCTCGCTATCATTTTTTGCTCCCGTTACCTCGAAACCCACGAGCTTCGTGGCCCCCTCACCATCTTTTACTATCATCAAAGCCAGTTCGTGCATGATGCGGTATAGGGCGAAGCTGAAGGCCTCTTTGTCGTAGGCACCGCTTTTTTTGTTGGAAAAGAGAAATACGCTGTCGTTGGTGCTTCTGTCGCCATCCACGCTGATGGCGTTGAATGTGGTCTGGGCATGTTTTAGCAAAAGCTCGTCGCTATCAGCTTTGGGTATGTCGGCGTCCGTGGCTATAAAGCAGAGCATCGTAGCCATCGCCGGGTCTATCATGCCGGCTCCCTTGGCAATGCCAGCGATATTGAAACTTCTGCCATCTTCCAAAATGACTTTGAAACCTATCTTTTTTATAAATGTATCGGTTGTCATAATGGCTCTGGCGAAATTTATATCGCTCTTTTTTGAAAAATCGAAACTTTTTGCGGCGGCTACTATTTTCTCTTTTGGAAGCCTTACCCCAATCACCCCCGTGGAGCTCATAAAGGGCCCTGTCACATCAAAATGAAGACTGTTTATAATATATTCTATATCTTCTATACCCGCCTGTCCCGTCATGGCATTGGCGTTTTTGGAGTTTACCAGGCAAAAGTTGCTTTTTTGAATCTTTTTGAGTTTGAAATGTTTAAGAGGTGCCGCTTGAAATCTGTTGGTGGTAAATATCGCGCTAACATCGCAAACGGCGTCGCTGTATATAAATCCTACGTCGTAATCATCTTGTTTAAGCCCGGCTTTTACGCCGTTGCAGCTAAAACCCTCCACATCGGCTATCGTGTTTTGCAAAGGAAGAAGTTTGAAGCTCATAAAGTTCCTATAGTCCCCCAACCGTGAAGGTTAGAGGGCCATATTTTTTTTCTTGAGGATTCTAAGGCCTTTGGCGGAAACTTTAATCTTCTTTTTCGTTCCGTCCGGAAGGGTGATTCTCACTGTTCTGATGTTTGGTAAAAATCTTCTTTTCGTTTTGTTGTTGGCGTGACTTACGTGGTGTCCGCTCATAGGCTTTTTACCTGTTATTTGACATTTTCTTGACATTTGAAGCCCTTTACTTTGGATTTTAGTTTGCAATTATATCCTTTTTAGCTTTAAAAAATCTTAATTTAAGTTACTTTTTATTTTTGGTATAATTTTATAAAAAAGGAACGGCATGCTTGTGGCTCCCAGTATTTTAAGTGCGGATTTCGGTATTTTGGCAAAGGAGATAGTAAGCATCTGTGAGGCCGGGGCGGATTTGGTCCACGTTGATGTTATGGACGGGCATTTCGTGCCGAATATGACGATAGGCCCCGTGGTGGTAAAATCGGTGGCCCAAACCTCCACGAAACCTTTGGATATTCATCTGATGGTGGAGGACAACGGATTTTTTGTGGATATGTTCGCACCTTTGAAACCCAGGTATATATCTTTTCATTATGAAAGCGAAAAGCATCATCACAGAATGGCCCAAAAGATTAGAAATTACGGTATATCTCCAGCAATAGTCATAAATCCGGCAACTCCAGTGGAGTTTTTGAAAGAGATTGTGAAATATGTGGACATGGTGCTTCTTATGAGCGTAAATCCAGGTTTTGGAGGGCAGAAATTCATCCCCATATACGATAAGATAAGAGAGCTAAAAGAGCTGATAAAGACAAACAATCCGGACTGTCTTATAGAGGTTGACGGGGGCGTCAACGACAAAAACATAAAAGAGCTCAAAGAGGCGGGGGTGGATATAGTGGTGGCCGGCAGCTATATATTTTCCCATAAAAATTACGAAGAGGCTATCAAGAGTTTGAAATGAGAGTGAAAATCTGCGGCATAACAAATCTCGAAGACGCTTTGGTAGCGGCCCAGGCCGGGGCGGATGCCCTGGGGTTCGTCTTTTATGAGAAATCCCCAAGATATATCGAGCCTAACAGGGCAAAAAACATCATCAAACAGCTTCCCCCTTTTATAGAGAGCGTAGGGCTTTTTGTGAACGAGAGCAAAGAGGTTATCGAGAGGGTTTGCAAGGAGTGCGGCATCTCCTTGGCACAGCTTCATTTCGAGGTTGATGAGGGTTTTATAAAGGCGTTGGATATGAAGGCTCTGCCTGTGGTAAGAGCCAAAGAGGCAGAGGATGTTTTGAGGTTTTATGGAAACTACAGGCTTGTGGATGCCTATGTAGAGGAGTATGGCGGTAGCGGCAAAAGGGTGGCTCTGGACTGGTTTGAAAAGGCCGATACACAAAATATAGTATTGGCCGGCGGACTGAATCCGGATAACGTAAAAGAGATTAAAAGATACGGATTTTACGGAGTG
>JAMOUF010000150.1 GCA_027068245.1 Campylobacterales bacterium
CTTTGGCAAAGGGCGGCAGCGGAGACGTGCTAACGGGCCTCATCGGAGCCCTTTTGGCGCAGGGCTACAATCCGCTTGATGCGGCCATAAACGGCACGCTGGCACACGCTTTGGCCTCGAGGATGGTGGATGTGGATGATTTTGCCCTGACTCCTTCTGATTTGATAGAGGCGGTTGCGAGGATATGAAAAGGATAGTCGTTCTTTTTAGCGGCAACGGGACGAATCTGGAAAATATAGCCAAAAAACTTCCAAAAGATATAAAAATCACCAAGGCCATTACCAACAATCCGGATGCATACGGGATAGAGCGGGCCAAAAGGCTTGGAATAGAGGTTGAGGTGATAGACCATAAAAAGTTCTCCTCCAGAGAGGATTTCGACAAAACTCTGGTAAACTCCATAAAAGCTGCCAAGCCTCATCTGGTGGTTCTGGCCGGATTTATGAGGATTTTAACTCCCATCTTTACTGGTGCCGTAAAAAACGCCATCAATATCCACCCATCTCTGCTTCCCTGTTTCAAAGGCTCAGGAGCGATAAAAAGAAGTTACGAAAGCGGTATGAGAGTAGCCGGCGTAACCATCCACTGGGTTGAGGAGGAGCTGGATGGGGGAGCCATTATAGAGCAGGAGTGTTTCAAAAGGGGTGATGAGAGTTTGGAGGAGTTCGAGGAAAAAATCCACGCTTTGGAGTATGAGCTCTATCCAAGGGTCATTGAAAAAATCTTAAAGCCAAAAAGAGCCCGGCACCCATCAAAGAGAGGGTAAGCACAAAGAATTTGCCAAGCTCCCATCCAAGCTCTTTGCCCCCTATCCAAAAGGCAAGCCCCCATTTTACGATGGAGTTGGTTACGGATGCTATGACGATACCGGCCATTGCCGCTTTTTGATCCAGCCCGCCCTCCTTTGCCATCTCGCTAAGCGATAGTGTAACGGCGTCCACGTCGGTGATGCCGGATAGAAACGAGACTATATAGACTCCAATCTCTCCATATCGTTGTTCCACAAAGGCGATGGCTCCGTAGATGATGCCAAAGAGCAGCCCGAACTTTATCGCTTCGCTAAGCTGCAGCGGGTTTTTGGATATTGCCTCGTTTTCCAGGTTTATATCCGCGTTTTGGGAGTGTTTGTAAAGATAGTAGCTGTAAAGCAGTCCGGATATGGAGGCCAGCAGGTATGGGATGGAGAGTTTTGCGGCAAGCTCCACGTTTATCACCATCGCCTCAAAAAGCACCCTAAGATACATAAAGGTGCAGGCTATGGCGATACCGCCGGCGTAGTTTTTCAAAAATCTGCGCTGGGTTCTATACATCTGCGCCAGGGTGATGGTAACGGCGGTGGATGAGATAAGCCCACCGGCCGCGCCTGTGATAAATATACCGTGCTTGTGTCCCAAAACCTTGATAGCCACATAGCCTATAAAGCTGATGGAGGCTATGATGACGGCCATCAGCCAGGTTTTGTAAGGATTGAAAAGATGATATGGCCCAATCATCCTGTCCGGAAGGATTGGAAGGATGACGAATGTCATCACCAGCAGTAAAATCACCGAGTGAACGTCTTTTGGAGAGATTTTTTGCTCCAGCTCCTGAAGTTTGGGCTTTATCTCCAGTAGCACAATCACCAAAACGGCTATGAATATTGCATACCTATCAAGTCCCAGATAGACCATCAGCCCAAGCAGATAGGTGATGATGGCGGAAATCTGGGTGGTGATGCCGAGCTTGTTTATCTTTTTTACCTTTACCACATATGTCATGGCGATAAAGAGTGATACGACTATGAAGCTAAGCAGCGAGAAGTATTCGACGCTCTCCCCAATCCATCCGCTGAGGTACCCAAGCAGGGCTATGAGGGCAAATGTGCGGCTCCCCATAAATCCGGGCTCGTTTTTCCGGATAGAAGAGAGGGCCCTTTGAAGCCCTATCATAAAACCGATTAGCAAAACCGTGACGAGGGATTTCAGTATTTCGTTATCCACTTTTTTTCCTTAATGGAGCTGGTCTGTTTTTATTATTATATCCCTTTTGACTAAAATATCAATTTAAAGTAAAATAAGACAAAAATTATCCTATTAGGGGGACAGTATGGCCGACATTTTGAAGATTGGAAAGTATGAGTTTACAAGCAGACTTATAGTGGGAAGCGGAAAGTATCCCGATTTTAAAACCACATACGACGCCACCGTAGCCAGTGGTGCGGAGATGATAACCGTGGCTGTGAGACGCGTCAACATAACCGACCCGAACAAAGAGAACCTGATGGACTACTTCAAAGATAGCGACATAAAGCTTCTTCCAAACAGCGCCGGATGCACCACCGCCGAGGAGGCGATAACGCTTTTTAAGATGGTGAGGGAGGCTACCGGGATAGATATCATAAAACTCGAAATCATAGGCGATACCGAAAAGACCCTATATCCGGACGTGATAGAGACGATAAAGGCCTGCGAGGTGCTTGCCAAAGACGGATTTACCGTTATGGCATATACCAACGACGACCCGATAGTAGCCAAAAAGCTCGAAGCCGCCGGTGCTGCCGCCGTGATGCCCCTGGCCGCACCCATAGGCAGTGGGCTTGGGATACAAAACAGATATAACGTGGTCTTCGTTAAAGAGGCGGTAAGCGTGCCCGTTATCGTGGATGCCGGGGTTGGATGCGCCAGTGACGCGGCAATCGCCATGGAGCTTGGAGCGGACGGGGTTTTGACGAACACGGCCATTGCCCAGGCTAAAAACCCAATCCTGATGGCAGAGGCTATGAAAAACGCGGTAATTGCGGGCAGGATGAGCTACCTGGCCGGAAGAATTCCAAAAAAACCCTACGCAACTGCCAGCAGCCCCAGTGAGGGGATGGTGCAGTTTTAAAAGAGGCTCTTTTTAAGCCTCTTTAGATTTTTATAATTCCCATAAGGTTTAACATCATAAATATAAGGGCCAAAGGGGCGATATAGCGGATGGAGAACCTCCAGATTAAAAAGGCCCTTCTTCCCATCTCTTTTCCCACATATTTGTAAGCCCTCTCCTTTTGCAGCACATACCCCACGAAGACGGCTATCAAAAATCCCCCAAGGGGCAGCAGGATGGAGTCGGTGGTATATTCGAGTATATCAAAAAGCGGTTTGCCTCCTATGCTAAATATCTTGCCCCAGGCATTGGAGTAGGATAAAATGGCCCCGATACCCACAATCCAGTAGACCAGGCTTATGACGATGACAGCCTTTGCCCTGGTGAACTTGAACCTGTCTATCAGATACTGCACCACGGGCTCCACAAGGCTGATGGCCGATGTTATACCGGCAAATGCCAGAGCCAGAAAGAACAAAAATGCGAACACCGTTCCAAGGGTTCCGAAGTTGTTTAAAATAGTTGGCAGCGATATGAAAACAAGTCCAGGTCCCTGGGAGGGCTGGGCTCCAAACTCAAACAGAAAACTAAATATCACAAGCCCCGCCACAAGGGCTATAAGCGTATCCATAAAGGTGACTATGAAGGCCGTTTTTGGGATGGATGCGTCTTTTGGCAGTGACGCGGCATATGTCATGATGGCCCCCATACCCAAAGAGAGGGTAAAAAATGAGTGGCCGATAGCCCTGATAAACGCCTCTGAGTTCAAATCCTCCCATCTTGGCTCGAACATAAATTTCAAAGCCTTTGAAAATCCCTCAAGGCTGAAAGCGTAAAGCAGCAGTCCAAAAAGTATTATCATCAGTGCCGGCATCAAAATCAGGTTTATCTTCTCGATACCGCCCTTTATCCCCCTATAAACGATATATCCCACCAAAATAACCGCCACCGTATGGAAAAATATCTGTATCAGCACCTGGTTCGCCACCAGGTCGTTGAATATCCCTTTGGCCTCCTGGGTGCTTTGTGGCAGGCCGCCAAATACCAAAAAGAGGTAGTAGAAAATCCAGCCTATCACCACCGAGTAGAAGGTCATGATGATGATGCCGTTAAATCCCATAAAACCGGCGAATCTCCACCACTCCTTCTTTTTTGGGGCCACTCTTTCAAAACTTGTCACCGTATCGGCCCTGCCAAGGGCGCCTATGAGCATCTCGGCAATCATCACGGCGAACCCGATGAAGGCGATAGTGATAAGATATACGGCAACGAAGGCTCCACCGCCGTATTCTCCCGTCATATAGGGAAACTTCCATATGTTTCCAAGCCCCACGGCACTCCCCGCCGCCGCCAGGATAAAGCCTATTTTGCTGAATCTTTGGATTTTCAACGCATCTCCTGCTTTTTTTTACATTATTATATCAAGTTGTGACATCTATGAGTGTAGGTTTTTTTCATAGTGTGCGCGGAAAGGGGAGATTTGGGAGACTTTGGAAACCATTTTTCTACAAGCGCTCATATCTTGACAAAGGAAAACTTTTTGAATATAATTTCAGTCCAGTTGTTCGGGGCGTAGCGCAGTCTGGTTAGCGCACCTGGTTTGGGACCAGGGGGTCGGGGGTTCGAATCCCTCCGCCCCGACCATTTTGACAAAACCACGATGGTGGGTGTAGCTCAGGTGGTTAGAGCACCAGATTGTGGCTCTGGGGGTCGCCGGTTCGAGTCCGGTCATCCACCCCATTTGCTTTTGAGCCTTTGATAGTGTGGGAAAGAATTAAACCATTTTATGCCTATGGGTCATGTGCGCCCGTAGCTCAATTGGATAGAGCAACGGACTTCGGATCCGTAGGTTAGAGGTTCGACTCCTCTCGGGCGTGCCAAACTTTGCAGCCCTTTGACGCGCTCGTAGCTCAGCTGGATAGAGCAACGGCCTTCTAAGCCGTAGGTCCCAGGTTCGAATCCTGGCGGGCGTACCACTGTTATGCGGACGTGGCGGAATTGGCAGACGCGCCAGACTTAGGATCTGGTGCCGCAAGGCGTGGAGGTTCAAGTCCTCTCGTCCGCACCACTTGTTTAACCTATCTACTCAATACCTCAACGAATTCTTTATTGATATAATATTTCGCTTTACCGACTTTTTGCTCTTCAAGCAAACCTATAAAGGATAACTGTTTCAAGTATTTTGAGGCTGTCTGTCTTGTGATACTGAGGTGCTTTTCCAAAAATTCAATTTTGGTGTATGGATTCATAAAAAGCAGTTCCACCAACTCTTTTGAGTATATTTTAGGGAGTTTCTCCTGGATAATTTCGGCTTGTTTATCCATTAACGCTTTTATATCTTCAATGGTTCTTATCGTGTCTTTTGAGGTCTCTTCCACCGCTTCGAGCATAAAGAGGATATATTCTTCCCAGCTTTGCTGTTGGTGTAGTTTAGCTAATAATTCATAATATTTATCTTTGTTTTGGATAATGTATTCACTTATATAAAGTATAGGCAAATTAAGCAGGTCTTTATATACCAAATACAATACGTTAAGTATTCTTCCCGTTCTACCATTGCCGTCGTAAAAAGGGTGTATCGCTTCAAATTGAAAATGAATAATCGCCATTTTTATCAAATAGTCAAAATCCTCCAAACTGTCATCATTTATATACTGCTCCAAATTATCAAGCAAATCCATAATTTCATTAAAACTCTGCGGCGGTGTATATACAACTTCACCTTTTGAGTTTTTAAGCCGTGTTCCGGATTGTTTTCTTATTCCGGCGTTATTATCAACGATAATTGACTGCACTTCCACTAAATGCTTAATTAACAGCAGTCTATCTTTTTGTAACAGCTCATAACCTTTAAGCAGAGCTTCTTTATATCTTTGGACTTCTTTGGTATCTCTTGATACTTCAAACTCAATTTCCGCTTTGTAAAGCTCGTCGTTTGTAGTTACTATGTTTTCTATTTCACTGCTTGATTTTGCCTCTTTAAGAATAAGAGAGTTAATCAAGACATATTGATTGGGGATAATGTTTGCAACTCCGTTAAGAAGTGATAACGCTCTGTTTGCTGAAATTGATTTTTTTAATACTTTTTTGGTTTCAATATCTTTATTTAAAGGTAATTTATTCATCTTCTGCCTTTATGTTAAAAAAACTGATAAATTTTAACATATATTATCTTTTATGTTAAAAGACTACAAAAAATTTAACATATATCGTTGCGGCTAAATAGATTTTCATTCGTTTTTATCATTTATGCTAAAATCCAACTAAAAAAGAGATTAAAATGCACTTTAAAATCCTGTTCGACAACTATACTAATAAAAAAGATTTGATGCCCCTTTGGGGATTTAGCTGTTACATAGAAGAGAAAAAGCTGCTGTTCGATACTGGCAGCAACGGGCGGGTGCTGTTAAGGAACGCCCAAAAGATGGGGGTGGATTTGAAAGAGGCGAAATACCTCTTTATCTCTCACCCACACT
>JAMOUF010000151.1 GCA_027068245.1 Campylobacterales bacterium
CACTGGGACCATATAGGAGGATTGGATTCTGTTTTGGAGATAAATCCGGATATGGTGGTTTTTTTGCCAAAAAGCTTCTCCATACACCTGATACGGGATATAAAAAAGTTTGCGAAAGAGGTTGTGGTGATAGATGAAAATCCAACAAAGCTGCTGCCAAGCCTTTACAGCACCGGAGTTATGCAGCATCTGGAGCAATCCCTCATCATCGATACCCCAAAAGGAGGCGTGGTTGTGACCGGATGCTCCCATCCGGGAATCGTGAATATCGTAAAAAGAGCAAAAGAGGTTTTGGATAAAGATATCTACTACGCCATTGGTGGATTCCACCTCTTTCAAACTCCAGATAGCGAGATTTTGGAAATAGCTTTAAAGCTAAAAGAGCTGGGCCTTGAGTGCGTCACCCCCACCCACTGCTCCGGCAAGAGGGCCGCGCAGATTTTTAAAGAGGTTTTCAAAGATGGGTTCAAAGAGGGCGGAGTTGGCGAGGTGATAGATTGCTAAGGGATGAGGTTTTTGTCATAGCCGGTTTTTTGGCGGTTTTGATACTCATACTCATATTTTTTAGAAGAAAACCCCCGTTGAAATACCGCCGGGTGGAGAACCTCTTTACCAAGAGCGAAAGGAAGTTCTATTTTATTTTGAAAGAGGTTCTGCCCCCCTCATACCAGCTTTTCGCCAAAGTCAGGGCCGCCGATGTGCTGCTTCCGCAAAAGAGTCCGGATAAGAGCCGCTGGCGGAGCGCTTTTAACAGGGTGGCCTGCAAACATTTCGACTATGTGGTATGTGACGAGAAGCTGAATATCGTATGCGCCATAGAGCTCGATGACGCGAGCCACGGCAAAAAGGATAGAATAGAGCGGGACATCTTCATCAACTGGGCGGCGAAGACGGCAGGTTTCAGGCTTCTTAGAATCCCTTTGCAAAAAGAGTATGACAAAGGGCGGTTAAAAAAGATGATTTTACAAAAGTAGCCCTATCTTATTTCTTTGTAAAAGAGGTTTATACCGCTTCTTTGGGGCCCAAAAATCACCTCGGTCTCCAGCTTGTCGTTTATCTCGTAGCTTATGATGATGGTGGATACCTCGTCGTTTTTGTAAAGGATGGTGATTTTGTCGCTTATCTTTTTGCCTATCTCAAAACCCAGGCGGTTTCCGTTGGTAGTGAGTGTCAGTTTGTCAAGTTTTATCCCCACGCTTTTTAAAATGTCTTTTAAAAAGATATTGCTAAAGGCCGACAACAGTCTGTCTCCTCCGGCGGCTTTTAGCAGTAGGTTTTGGGAGCTGGAGTTGAAAAGCAGCAAAGAGAGGATATCTTTTTGCTCCAGATAGGGTTCGCTGTCAAAGGATACTATGGGGTTTGAGAGTGAGCCGGATATGGTGATGTAGATGGTATATCTGTCCTTTTTCACCTTTATATGTATGTCTAAAAGCGGGTCAGTGGGGTCGGAGTAGAAATATATCTTGCTTTTTAGTATTTTGTAGTCGTCGATGGCATGGTAGCGGCCCTTGATGATATCCACATATCCCAGCACCTCCAGTTTTTTGCCAAACTCCTTCCAAAGTAGGATATCTGGCTTAAAAAGCAGGTAGAGGTTGGGAATTTTGTATTTTATAGGTTTTTGGGCGTCTATTTTGATGTTTAGCGCGACGCTGTTTAGAAAAAAGTCGGAACCTTTTTGCTCCCTGTCGACCACCACGATGTCCTTGTCCATTACCGAGCGCTCTTTTTTGGGCTCTATGTTTAGCTCGCCCCCTTTTAACAGCACGTTTCCCTCGGCCATTATCCGGTTCTGTTTTATCTTTATATCTATTTGCGTAGCCAGGTCCAAAAAACCCTCCACTGATGAGTAGTGATAATTTTTCGCATCTACTTTCAACCTTCCGTCTCCATCTTTGTAGTATCCGGATACCAGCAACGCGTCTTCTATCCAAAACTCCTTTATCACTATTTTGTCACCGAATAGGATATGCGAGGTTTTTGTGGCGTAGAAGGCGTGTTTTGGAAAGGTTATGGCATAGTAGTCGATGTAGAGGTTTTTTCTATCCCCATGGGCTTTGAGGTTTAAAAATGTGAGCCGGTTTACGGGAGATGCCACCCAGGGGGAGTTTATCTCCACCTTGTATCTCAGGCTCTTTGGATTTATGGAGGCGTTAAGAGTAAATCTCGATTCAATAGGCGCCTCTACTGGGTAGAGCCGGCTTACGGTTTTTAGAAATGTTTTAAGAGAGTTTACGGAAGCTGTTATTTTTATATCCTCTTTTTCCGGTTTTACGGCAATTTTGGCTCCCTTTGCGGTTATGTTTGCCTCCCCGTTTTCAACTATCCCTTTAAATATGGCAGTATCTATCCTCGCTCTTTTTGTTTCAAGATCTGCATCCACGGTTATGGGGTTTAGGGCCGGCAAATTTACTCCGGCTATCTTTTTAAGCATTTTTGCCTCGATATATAGTTTTGATTTTTGATATTTTATACGGCTTTTGAAAAGATCGCTTGAAATTGATGCTTTTATATCTTTGCTTTTTTTAGCTCGTATCCGGATATAGCTCTTTTTCAGCTCTTTTGGCACATCAATCAATGACGAGAGGGCTATTTTGGAGGTGTTTACCTCTACCTCATCTTTTTTGTATGTAACGTCGGCTTTGAAATGGTTGTTGAAAATCCGGATACGGCTTTTTTGCAGATTTCCGCTAAACAGCGCTTTTACTCTTTTGTAAAAGGAGTGTTTTATACCAAGTTTGTAGTCCCCGTTTTGCACCGTGGCGGCTCCGGCGTATCTAAGCTCTTTTGAGTAGTTGGCGTCTGCCGTGATTTTCGCTTCGCTTTTAAATGCCAAGAGGTTTATGAAGTTTTTGGTATGTAAAAAGTTGTCTTTGTATCTGTAATACCCTTTGGACTTTATGGTGGCGTTCGTCTCTTTATATATATTTTTAACATCGGTATAGAGCTTGAAGGCGGTCTTCTTCTCATCTATTTTTGTAAAAAAGTCTATCTTTTTTACCGCTTTTAGGTTAAGAGGGGTTTTAAACCGTTTCAGGTAGCCGCTTTTTGGAAAGATTTCCCCCTTCAACACCAGACTTTTTTCATATCTTCCCCTGGCTATTGCATTGGCGGCGAAACTTTTGATCTGGAGTTTTTCTATATCGGCGCTATTTGTTGTTATGTTGGAGGCTTTTAGATAGAACCG
>JAMOUF010000152.1 GCA_027068245.1 Campylobacterales bacterium
GCCAAACTGGTATTTTAACATCATAGCCGCGCTGCTGATGGTGGCTATGGGATTGGCGATTCCCTGTCCGGCGATATCCGGAGCACTACCATGTATCGGCTCGTAAAGCCCGTGCTTCTCTCCGATACTGGCACTTGGCAAAAGACCGATGGAGCCGCTTAACATACTGGCCTCATCACTCAATATATCACCAAAAATGTTTCCGGTAAGTATCACGTCAAACTGCTTGGGGTCCCTTACCAGCTGCATAGCCGCGTTATCTACATACATATGTTCCAGTGCCACATCCTCATACTCTTTGGCCACCTCGTTCACCACATCCCTCCAAAGCTGGCTCACCTCCAGCACGTTTGCCTTATCCACGGAAGTGACCTTTTTGTTTCTCTTTCTTGCAATCTCGAAGGCCTTTTTGGCGATTCTTTTCACCTCATCTTTGGTATAGACCATCGTATTGTAAGCCCTCTCACCTTCATAGGCCCTGGGCTCGCCAAAATATATACCCCCTATAAGCTCCCTTACCACCATCAGGTCGGTTCCCTGTATGACCTCAGGTTTTAGCGTGGAGGCGTTTACAAGTTCGTCATAGACGGTAACCGGCCTAAGATTTGCAAATACCTCAAGGGCTTTTCTAAGCTTCAAAAGCCCCGTCTCCGGTCTTTTATCCCTTGGCAGCTCATCCCACTGGGGCCCGCCTATGGCTCCAAAAAGCACCGCGTCGGCACTCTTTGCTGTCTCTATGGTCTCATCCGTTATGGGCTCTCCGGTAACCTCGATGCTGGAGCCTCCCAAAAGAGCCTCTTTGTAGGTTATCTCAAAGCCCTCTTTCACGCTCACCGCATCCAAAACCTTCACGGCCTCGTCGATGATTTCGGGACCTATCCCGTCGCCTTTTATCAAGGCCACTGTATACCGACTCATCTATGTTCCTTTAAATAGTTGGCTTTCGCGTAGTTTATAAGGCCGCCGCAGGCAAGGAGTTCTTGCATAAAAGGCGGAATCGGGGAGAATTTATACTCCACATCCCTGTCGATGTCTTTTACTATCCCCTCATCCATATTTATGGTGATTAAATCCCCCTCCTCTATCTTGTCGGCCTGGGGAAGCTCGAATATGGGAAGCCCCATATTAAAAGCGTTTCTGTAAAAAATTCTGGCAAAACTTTTGGCTACCACCGCCGCCACTCCCGCGGCCTTGAGGGCGATGGGTGCGTGCTCTCGGCTGCTGCCGCAGCCAAAGTTCTCACCGGCAACGATGATATCGCCGGGCTGAAGTTTTTTTACAAATTCCGGGTCGGCGTCTTCCATCACATGCTTGGCGAGCTCATGGGGGTCGGAGGTGTTTAGGTACCTGGCAGCGATAATCAGGTCCGTGTCTATATTGTCCCCAAATTTCCATACCTTTCCGGTAATGACGTTCATTAATACTCCTAAAAATTTTTAGTGATTTTATCAAAAAAGAGGGTTTTTGGCAAAAACTTGATTTTTCCAATTTTTTTGGTATAATTGGCGGGCTTACGCATAACCACTATACAAACTTCTAAGGAGCTGCATTGGCTGCAAAAGATTTAAACAAAAAACTTGAAGAATTTTTTAAAGAGCATGAAAACTCATATGTTACATATGAAAACCTTGTGGAACTCTTTGACAGACAGCCCACGCTGGCACAGGCAAAGAAGATACTACAGCTTCAAAAAAAATATAACGTAGAGATTATTACCAGCGGCGAGGCCGCAAAAAAGCTGAATATCGAGGAGCGGGCCAAAAGGGAGGAAGAGCGTAAAAAGCTGAGCGAGGAGGAGCTGGCGGAGGAGTTCGACCTCACAAAAGACAAAGACCTGCTTGAGTGGAGCAGAAGCGACAGCCCCGTTAGAATGTATCTAAGGGAGATGGGGCAGATTCCACTTCTTACGAAAGAGGAGGAGATAGAGCTCTCCAAAAAGATAGAGCTTGGAGAGGACATTATCCTGGACGCCATATGCTCCGTTCCATACCTGATAGACTTCATACTCGATTACAAACAGCCTCTAATCAACCGTGAAAGAAGGGTTAAAGAGCTGTTTAAAAGCTTCGAGGAAGAAGGCGACGAGGAGGAGGACGAGAACCTTGACAAGGAGTCCAAAAGAAAGGCCAAATACTCCAAAAGAGAGAAGAAGATTATCGAGCTTTTCAAAGCGCTGGAAAAGGCGAAAAAAGAGTGGCTGAAAGTCAGAGACAAGGAGATATCTCCGGAAGCTTCGCCAGAGGAGAAGTTTCACCATGAGCTTGTGGTAGCCTTTAAGAAAAAGCAGATGAAAGAGAAACTGCTCGAACTTGGACCCACCAGCAAACTTATAAACGAGCTGGTAAAATCGATGGAGACGGCGTTAAAAGGTGACGAGGATTTCGACAAGGAGTTGAAAAAGCTTGAATACAGGCTCCCGCTTTTCAACG
>JAMOUF010000153.1 GCA_027068245.1 Campylobacterales bacterium
GCAGGTTTTCCATACTTTTTAGCAGCCGCTTTTTTTCGTAATATGTGGGCTTGGCTATGTATATGGATTCATATCTGGTTTTCTTCTCAGCCTTTTCGATCAATATCTCCTCATAGAGTTTCTCTCCCGGCCTCAGGCCGATAAACTCTATGGGAACCTCCTTGTTGTAAAGCTCCATCATCTTTTTGGCCAAATCCACGATTTTGACCGGCTCGCCCATATCCAGGATAAAAATCTCCTTGCCTTTGGATATGGAGGCGGCCTGCAGCACCAGCTGGCAGGCCTCGCTGGTAAGCATAAAAAACCTTCTTATATCCGGATGTGTTACGGTTACGGGGCCCCCTTTTAAAATCTGCTCTTTGAATTTTGGTATGACGCTGCCGCTGCTGCCAAGCACGTTTCCAAACCTTACCGCACTTACCAGCGTTGATCTGCTCTCTATGTTTTGCATATAGAGCTCACAGACCCTTTTTGTGGCACCCATTATGTTCGTTGGGTTTACGGCCTTATCGGTGGAGATTAGCACGAACCTCTCCACGCCATGCCTTATGGCGCCGTCAAGCACGTTTTTCGTCCCCAACACGTTGGTTTTTACCGTGGCCGCCGGGTTTAGCTCGGCCAAGGGAACATGTTTGTAGGCTGCGGCGTGCAAGATGATATGGGGCCTATGTTTTTTTATAACCTCATCGATATCTTTAGCCTCTCTTACGTCGCAAAGAACCGGGATAATGTTTTTGTGTTTTTCGCCAAGGCTGTATAGGGCGAACTCGCTGTTTTCCACGGCCACTATCTGCTTCGCCCCGAATGCCTCACACTGCTTCACCAGTTCACTTCCAATGCTTCCTCCGGCACCTGTTATGACTATCTTCTTATCTTTTATGAAGTTTTTTATAGTCTCCAAATCCAAATCTTTGGGCTCCCTGGCCAACAGGTCCTCTATATCGATGTTTTCGATGTTATTGTCCGTCAAAAGGGCGTTTTTGAACTCCTTTACGCCCAGTTTTTTATATCTGCCTATAAGCTGGTTCAGTTTTTTTGGCTCGGTTTTTTTGGTAAAGATTACCGCGTCCACGCTTTTTTCAAGCTCTTTTTCTATCGGTATGCCGCTTATATAGCCCTCTTTTTTATCGTCTATGACCGATACTATCTTATAGTCTATATCCCCTGCGTGGGAGCTTTCTATGATGGATTTGGCCCTTGGCGTCGCTCCATATATGGCCGCTCTTTTAAAAGCGCTCGATTTTTGGGATTCCAAAACCACCCTTTTTAGGGCCCTGATGCCGTTTAGAAATATTATGGATAGAAAGAAGTCTATTATAAGAGCACTTCTTGGAAATGGCACGAAGTAGTGGTAAAACAGAGCTATCTCCACAGCCGCCGCCAAATAGGCCAGCAAAAGGGCGGCTACAACCCGTTTCAGCTCATAAAGCCCGAAAAAGCGCCAGGTAAAGCTATACATCCTAAACAGGGCCAAAAAGAGGATTTTGTTGAAAAGGAGCAGAAAGTAGAGCTTGTAAAGGGATGGAAAAAATTCCGGAGGGATATTGAAATTGAATCGCAGCAAATAGGCCAGCAGCAGCGTAAAAAATGAGAGCAGGGCGTCGCTTAGAATAAAAAAGAGCGAGCGTTTGAAATTCGTGGCCTTTAGATTAAAGAGCATATATACTCCACATCCTCTTTTTCAAGCTGGGTTCCGCTGGGAAGGCAGAGCCCCTTTTCAAAAAGCTTTTCCCCCACGCCTTGGCTGTAACATTTAGCCCCTTTGAAAGCGGGCTGCATATCCATCGGTTTCCACAGCGGGCGGGACTCTATGGAGTGTCGTTTGAGCTTTTTATGAATATCGAGCGGGTTTTTCTCAAAAATGGCCGCCGTAAGCCATCTGTTGGAGCGGCACCCTTCTATCTGCGGCATAAACCCAGCCTCCAGAAACTGGTTATACCAGCCAAAAATCTCCCTCTTTTTTTTCACCCTCTCCTCTATAACCTCCATCTGGGCTGTGCCGATGGCCGCCAGGATATTGCTTAGCCGGTAGTTGTAGCCGTAGGTGTGGTGCTCATACCACTCGTACCCCTCCTCTTTGGCCTGAGTGGAGAGTTTTTTCGCCTCCCTCATCAGCTCCCCATCATTTCCCACCAGCACGCCTCCGCCTCCGGTGGTGAGGATTTTGTTTCCGTTGAATGAGTAGACGCCAAAATCGGCGTATGTGCCCGTATGTCTGTTCTCAAACAGCGTTCCGAGGGACTCGGCGCTGTCTTCAATCAGGTGCGCCCCATACTTTTGACACAGTGATTTGGCCTCTTTTATATCGCAGCACCCTCCGTAGATATGGGTGATTATAACCGCTTTTAGCCTCTCTTTCTTCAACGCCTCCTCAAGCAGGTTCAAATCCATCTGCCAGCTGTCGTCACAGTCTATAAATATGGGAGTGGCCTTTTGGTATAGAATAGGGCTTACCGAGGCTATGAACGTAAAGTTGCTGACGCCAACTTTGTCTCTCTCTTTTACCCCAAGTACCCTCAAAGCCAGGTGCAGTCCGGCTGTGGCCGAGTTTAGGGCAAGGGCGTGCGGGGCTTTCGTATACTCTTTTACGCTATTTTCGAACCGCTCCAAAAAGGGCCCTACGGGAGCTATATAGTTGCTTTGCAGAGCCTCTTTTACATATTCGAGCTCTTTGCCGGTCTGATGGGGCGGGTTTAGGTATATCATAGACGCCTGTCTACCATATTTTCAGGCAAAAATCCCTTTATGTCGAAAACGGCGCACTCTTTATCCAGCGAGTTTAAATCCAGCTCTTTAAATTCATCGTGCGCCACCGCCAGCACCATGCCATCATATCCCTTTAAACTGCCCAGGGAGGGAAGCATATCTATGCCATACTCCCTCTTTACCTCCTCTTTGTCGGCCAGTGGGTCGTAAACCTCCACCCGGGCTCCAAAATCCTCAAGCTCTCTTATTACGTCTATGACCCTGGAGTTTCTGATATCCGGACAGTTCTCTTTGAAGGTAATGCCAAGGACCAGGATTTTGCTTCCTTTGATGGTGTGGCCTTTGTGAATCATAAGCTTTACCAGCTGGTTTGCCACATATATACCCATATCGTCGTTTATTCTTCTACCCGATAGTATCACCTGTGGATGATATCCCACCTCTTTTGCCTTGTATGTAAGGTAGTATGGGTCCACGCCTATGCAGTGTCCCCCCACAAGACCCGGTTTGAAGGGCAGAAAGTTCCATTTGGTGCCAGCTGCCTTAAGCACCTCCAGCGTATCGATGCCAAGCCTGTTGAAAATCAGGGCCAGTTCGTTTACAAAGGCTATGTTTATGTCTCTTTGGGCGTTTTCTATGACCTTGGCCGCCTCGGCCACCTTGATACTGGAGGCAAGATGGGTTCCCGCTTTTATGATGCTTTTGTAGAGTTCGTCCACCATTTTGGCCGTCTTTGGGTTACTGCCGGCCGTAACCTTTTTGATGTTGGTAAGTCTGTGGTTTTTATCCCCCGGATTTATCCGCTCGGGGGAGTATCCGCAAAAGAAGTCCTCATTGTATCTAAGCCCGCTCTCTCGTTCCAGCTCGGGCACGCAGACCTCCTCGGTGCAACCCGGATAGACGGTGGATTCGTAGATGACGGTATCTCCCTTTTTCAATACCCTCCCAATCATTTTGGAGGCCATTACAAGCGGCCTTAAATCCGGGTTTTTATGGCTGTCTATGGGGGTTGGGACGGTGACTATGTATACGGATGCGTCCTTAATATCCTCTATGGAGGAGGTGAAGAAGAGGTTTTTCGCCCCGCTTAGCTCCTCTTTGGTAACCTCCAGGGTTCTGTCAACCCCTCTTTTTAGCTCCTCAACCCTTGTGCCGTTTATGTCAAAACCCGCCGTCTCATACTTTTTTCCAAACTCCACTGCCAGCGGAAGTCCCACGTAGCCCAGTCCTATTATCGCTATTTTCAATGTTCCTCTCCAAAAACTTTATGGTATATCCTATCCAAATCAAATCTTTTTAATTCGCCGTTAAATCCTAAGATATGGGGCAGAACCTCCAAAAAGAGATAGCCCAGCTGAATCATCGGCAAAAAGATTATAAGCATCGTCTTGTATCCGGATGGGCTATGCCACTCCCTTATCCACCTAAGGGCGCTTTTTACCCCATACATAGCCAGCAGAGATTCGAAGGCTATGATAAAACCCAGCACCAGATATGTTAAAATTGAGGCGTAGACAAAGAGATAGAAAAAAAATTCGCCGTTGCTCATCGGACCTCTTTTTTAAACCCTATTATAGGATATTTAGATGAAATATTTGCTTATAGTTTTTTTACTCTTTTACGGATGCGTGAAAAAACCGGTAAAGTCTCTTCCCGTTTATGTCAGCGTAAAGTGCCCCAACCTCAGGTTCAGCGACAGCGGTTTTTTAAGATATAACGGCCATGTGGCGCTACAGGTATACTCCGCAGGCTCTGCGCTTATGGAGCTGAAAATCTCCAACAGGGTCTGCGTAAACGGTAGATGTATGAGTAAAGAGAGCTTTAACGAAAAGTTTCTCTCCCCATACTATCCAAAAACCCTTTTGGAGGATATCCTAAGAAGAAGGCCGATATTTGGGGGCGAGAATCTAAAGCGGACAGAGGATGGTTTTATTCAAAGAATCAAAAGCCCCCATTTGGATATAATATATAAAGTGAATAGCAAAGAGGTCTATTTCAAAGACCGAAAAAACGCAATTTTGATAAAGATAAAGGAGTTGGATGTCTAAGTTTGTAGGCGCGCACGTAAGTGCCGCGGGCGGCGTGGAGAACGCCCCAAAAAACGCGGCCAAAATCGGGGCGACGGCCTTTGCCCTCTTTACGAAAAACCAAAGACAGTGGAAGGCCAAACCTCTTACCAAAGAGAGTGTGGAGAGATTCGACGAGTATCTTTTGGAGTGCGGGATAAAAAAGGAGCATATCCTTCCCCACGACAGCTATCTTATAAACCTGGGTCATCCGGATGAGGATAAACGGCGAAAGAGCCTGGAGGCTTTTATAGATGAGATTAAAAGGTGTGAGGAGCTGGGCCTAAATAAACTCAATTTCCATCCGGGCTCCCATTTAAGAGAGATAAGCGAGGAGCGCTGTTTGGAGTATATAGCCGACTCCATAAACGGGGCTTTGCTTGAGAGCGAGTCCGTAACGCTTGTGATAGAGAACACCGCCGGACAGGGAAGCAATCTGGGATACAGGTTCGAGCATCTTGCGTACCTGATACAGATGTGTGAGGACAAAGGGCGCATAGGGGTCTGTCTCGATACGGCCCATATGTTTGCCGCCGGGTATGATATCCGGACGAAGGAGGCATACGATAGGAGTATGGAGGAGTTTGAAAGGGTCGTGGGGTTCGAGTATCTAAAAGGGATGCATCTAAACGACTCAAAAGCCGAGTTCAACAGCAAAAAAGACAGGCATCACTCCCTTGGCAAGGGACATATAGGCCTTGAGGCATTCAGATTTATCATGCAAGATTCGCGTATGGACGGCATACCTCTTATTTTGGAGACTATCGATGATAGTATCTGGGACGAGGAGATTAGACTTTTATATTCTTTTATGGAGGAGTGATGGAGTATTTAAAAGATTTCATAGAGAAAAAAGATATCACAAAGAGCAAGCTCTATCCGCTGCTGAAGTGCTCCAAAGAGGAGGCCGAGATTTTGCGGTATCTGACGAAAAAATATATAGAAGGGGTTGAGGAGGAGAGCGTATACGCACTGCTGACAACTCTTTATACCGACAAGGATATGGTTCACATTAAAAAGCTCGACAGAATCAAAAGACTTCTTGATTTGGGCTGGCTGGTCCTTGGCGGGTTTAATCCGCTGAAGGGTAACGAATATACGAAACTGGAGCTTTTGCACTCGGATATTGCCCTAAGCATACCTTTTTTGAGGCTTTTGGAGGAGGGCAATCTGGAGCTGGCCCTGCCGGAGGTCAAACCCTACAGCGACCATCTGGACTATCTGCAGGATATGTTTTACCAGGTGGAGATTTATCAAAAAATCGCCCAGGCCAGACAAAATTACAACATCGACTCCCCAACCATAGCCAGGCTGAAAAACAAACTGAAGCTGCTGGAAAAAAGGATAGAGGAGCGGATAGCCCAGACCGAGGCGAGCCTGGAGATAGAGAAGCTCTTTGGGGAGCATGGGCTTAGCCAAAAGGAGAAAATCGTCTTTTTGGCTCTTTTAAAAGAGGAGTATGCGGGAAACGACGGAGGTCTAAGAGAGATGAATGCCCTTATAGACCTTATAAGTTTTGATGAGTATGAGAGGATAGAGAACAGGACGCTTTTGGAGGAGAACTCCAGGCTAATCTCTTCGGGACTTATAGATTACGAGGAGGTTTTGACCCCCTTTGGAAGTATCAGCAGAAGTTTTTTCATAGTGGATGAGGTGATGCAGCGCATCATCCATCCGGATAGAAAGAAATCGGGCAAAAAGCTAAAACTGCAAAATCTTATAAAAGAGCAGGATATATTCGAGCTTATCGAGCCCAAAACCACGCTTGATGATGTTGTGCTGCATCCCCAAACGAGGAAAACGCTCGATTCGCTGCTTAAGCAGATGGATAAAAGGGTGGCCGAGAGGCTTAAAAAGTGGGGCATAAAGAGCAAAAAAAGAGTGGATGCCAGGGTGATATTCTACGGCCCTCCCGGCACTGGTAAAACTCTGACGGCCCTCTCTTTGGCGAAATCCTTGAAAAAACCGGTTCTTAGTTTCGACTGCTCCAAGATTCTATCGATGTATGTGGGAGAGAGCGAGAAGAACGTAAGAAAGATTTTCGATACCTACAAAGAGCTTAGCCAGAAGGCCAAAAGCGAGCCGGTGCTGCTTCTAAACGAGGCGGACCAGTTTTTGAGCGCCAGAAGCAGCTCTCCTGGCAGCAGCGCCGACAAGATGCACAATCAGATGCAAAATATCTTTTTGGAACAGATAGAGAACTTTGAAGGTGTGCTTATAGCCACCACGAACCTTTTGGAAACCATCGACGCGGCCTTCTCCAGACGGTTTAATTACAAGATAGAGTTTAAAAAGCCGGGTCCTGGGGAGAGAGTGAAGCTGTGGGAGATGATGCTGCCAAAAGAGGCGGAATACGAGGAGGGTTTCGATATAAAAAAGCTGGCCTCGTACGAACTTACGGGCGGACAGATAAACCTGATAGTCAAAAACACCGCCTTTAAAGTCGCCATAAAAGAGGACCCCCTCTTTACCGTCGGGGATTTTATAGAGGAGATAGAGAAAGAGAAGACAGGCTCCTTTGGGGATGAAAAATCGATGGGGTTTTTGAAATAGGCTGTTTCAAGTAGAAACAAAAAATTATAAATAATTTCTATACCCCGGTTCTAAAATAGCTTTTAAATAAAATCTGTTACTATTGCAGATAGTAGATTAGGCTAAAAAGCCTTTTAACAAAGGAGTGTAGATGATAAGTCATATGAATGTGGCTCACCCCTATTTTGGAGCTTTTTTACTCTTGGTTATAACCTCCGTAGCCTTTTTGGCTACAACGGCGGCGGCCAGGTTTGTCAGCAGAAGGCTGGCAAAGCTCGATACGGAAAAATTGAAGGTAGCAATATACGAGTGTGGGCCGGAGCCGGATAAGCAGCCCAATAAAATATCGGTGCAGTTTTATCTGATAGCTTTGCTTTTCATTCTCTTTGACGTGGAGATTATCTTCATGTTTCCGTGGGCCGTGGATTTTAAAATCCTGGGATGGTTCGGTTTTGCGGAGATGATTTTGTTTATTCTGCTTTTAGCGATAGGTTTCGTATATGCATGGAAGAAAGGAGCTTTGGAATGGCACAGCATCAGGTAAATTATGCGGCGAGTGCCGGACTGCCGGTGGCTTTGACTACCGTTGACAAACTGGTAAACTGGGGTAGAAGCAACTCTTTGTGGGTTTTGACATACGGACTTGCCTGCTGCGCCATCGAGATGATGGCGAGCGGTGCGAGCAGATATGATTTTGACAGGTTCGGCGTAATATTCAGAGCCAGCCCCAGGCAGTCTGATGTGATGATAGTGGCAGGAACACTTACCAAAAAGCATGCCGAGTTCATAAGGCGGCTTTACGACCAGATGGCAGAGCCAAAATGGGTGATATCCATGGGAAGCTGTGCCAACACGGGCGGGATGTTCAACACATACGCCACGGTTCAGGGAGTTGACAGGGTGATACCGGTGGATATCTACCTGCCAGGATGCGCCCCAAGACCCGAGACGCTTCAGTATGCGGTGCTGCTGCTGCAAAAGCATATAAGAAAAAGAAGTATATTCCAAAAACAAAAACCAAAAAGGCTGGTGTGATGAGACCTTACAGACCGAAAAAGAACGTTCAGGCCAAACCTTACTATACCGACAGGTTCTGGGTAGCCCCGCAGATACCCAAAGAGAGCGTGGAAGACGAGATTTTCAAAAAGGATTTGGAAGAGTTAAAGAGCGCTTTTGAGATAAAAGAGGCCTATATACAGCGCGGACAGCTGGTTGTTATCATAGAGCCGAACATAAACAAAGAGGTTCTCAAACATTTGAAAGAGGAGCTTGACTACGAGATACTGAGCGAGATGAGCGCCATAGACTACCTGGCCCAAAGCGGTGAGTTCGAGATATTTTATCAGCTGCTCTCACTGGGTAAAAAAAGAAGGCTCAGGGTAAAGTGCAGGATAAAAGAGGGCGAGGTTATAGAGAGCGTGGAGTCCGTATTTAGAAGTGCGGATTGGAGTGAGAGGGAGATGTACGATATGTTCGGTATCAAGATAAACAACCATCCATATCTCAAAAGAATCCTGATGCCCGAAGACTGGATTGGACATCCGCTTAGAAAGACATATCCGCTCCACGGCGACGAGGCCGCCCAGTGGTATGAGGTGGATAAGATATTTGGAAAAGAGTACAGGGATGTTATAGGACCAGAGCAAAGAGACCCGGCCTATATCAGCACCACCGACACCTGCAATTTCGCCAGAATCTATCATGAGGTACCAAGATGCGCTCCGCCTGACAGCGAGCCTATAAGGGTGGAGAAGTTCAATGACGACGCTCCGCTGGTGGAGACCTTCGATTTGAAAAAATCAAAAATTGTCGACAGAACAAGATAGGGGATAAGATGCAGCAAAGAAACAGATTAGAGCCATATTTTGAGAACCTGGTCTTTGAAAGAGAAGACAACAAAATGGTTATCAACTTCGGTCCACAGCACCCCTCGGCTCACGGACAGCTCAGACTGATTTTGGAGATGGACGGGGAGCAGATAACAAAAGCAGTTCCGGATATTGGATACCTTCACCGGGGTATGGAGAAGATGGGGGAGAATATGATTTACAACGAATTCCTCCCAACCACCGATAGGATGGACTATATCGCCGCAACATCCAACAACTACGCCTTTGCGCTGGCCGTAGAGAGGCTGCTTGGCATAGAGGATAAGGTTCCACGAAGGGCCAAGGTTATCCGGATGA
>JAMOUF010000154.1 GCA_027068245.1 Campylobacterales bacterium
GGCATCGCCCAGGGAGCCAGCCGCGCCGCCGGCGCCTTTGTCTCACCCAGGCTGGGACGGGGCGGGATTTTACAAAGAGTTACCAACGAAGCTTTCAGATTTGCCATCCGGTTTTATAAACAAAATTTTCCCCACCTCTTTTTTCAAACCGGTATTTTGAGAATTCCAAAGGATGAGGCAGATGCCGAAAAATTCGAGGGTTATAAAGAGTTTATCGATGTGGAGCACAAGGTTTTAACGCCAAACGAGATAGATTTTTTAAAGCCCTATGCAAAAGAAGAGGGCGCCATACTCTTTCCAACGGGCGGCGTAGTGGAAGCGGCTTCTCTTTGTGAGGCCCTGTTGGAGGGTGTGGAGTTTAGAGAGGTTGAGATAGATAAAATAGAGAAAAACGGCGAGGGGTTTATTTGTGGTGATATCGAGGCTAAAAACGTGATAATAGCCTCCGGGGCCTGGGATGAGCTGCTGCCAACATATATGAACCTCTCCAAAGTGGCCGGTTTCAGGTTCGATGTAAAAAGCAGCCTGAGCCTTCCATACAGCGTGCATAAAAAAATCTCCATATCAAAACCCATAAATGGCCGTATCATCATAGGAGCGACCCACAGCAGGGTAGATAAAGCGGCCTCCTTCGTCAAACCCAATACCCAGCTTTTGGAGGAGGCGAAAAAAATGGTGGATAGCGAGTTTGAGATAGATGGTTTTTTGTGCGGGGTCAGGCCCAGCGTAAACGACCATCTGCCATATATAGGAAAGGTGGCCGATGTTGAAAGAAGTTTTAAGCAGGGTTTTAAAAGGAGGCCATCTTTGGAGGATATCGAACATACCCCTGGCCTTTATATGATTGGAGGCTTTGGGGGAAGGGGGTTTGTCTTTGGACCCCTAATGGCAAAAAAATTAGTCGATTTGATACTTTATGATAAAATTGACAAAGATGTTGACAGCGACAGGTTTTTTCTAAGATGGGCCAAAAGGGGCGGAAATGTCTAAAGCTATAGTTCTACTCAATATGGGCGGACCAAACAATCTGGAAGAGGTTGAGCTTTTTTTGAAAAATATGTTCAACGACAAAAACATTCTACCCATAAAAAATAGACTCTTAAGAAGATTAGTAGCCTATATGATAACCAACGCCAGAGGAAAAGAGGCCAGGAGCAACTACGAAAAACTGGGCGGAAAAAGCCCATTGAATCTCTATACGAAACGACTTGTTGAAGCGCTTGAAGCCGCTTTGCCCGATACCTTCGTCACCCAGGCCATGCGTTATACTCCGCCCTTTGCCAAAGATGCCATAAAAGAGCTGATAGCCAGAGGGATAAAGGATGTATATCTTATACCTCTTTATCCACACTACTCCACCACTACCACAAAATCGAGCCTTGAGGATTTTTACAATACTGCCAAAGGATACGGGTTTCACGCAAGGTTTCACGACATCGCCAACTTTTATGAGAATGAAAAGTTCAACGACGCCGTTATAGAGCGGATAGAGGAGGCGGTAGAAGCCGATGAGGCAAAGGATTTCGATTTGATATTCAGCGCCCACTCCCTTCCGCAAAAAATCGTACAAAGGGGAGACCCCTATCTGTTTGAGGTGCAAGAACACGTGGAGATATTGAAGAAGAGATTGAGAGATAGATTTAACGATATACATCTGGCCTTTCAGTCCAAGCTGGGCCCCGTTAAATGGCTCGAACCCTCTTTGGAGGATAAGTTGAAAGAGATTAGGAACAGAAAAGTTCTCATATACCCCATCTCTTTTGTGCTGGATAACTCCGAGACGGAGTTCGAGCTGCATATCGAGTATAAAGAGATAGCCAAAGCTTTGGGGTTTGAAGACTACAGAGTTGCCAGATGCCCCAACGACAGTCCAAAGTTCGTAGAGGCGCTTACGGATATATACAAAGGTATGAGATGATAGAGAAAAAGCTTTTTTTCGATGTGAAAGAGGATAGGGAGGTTATCAAAAAAGCCTATGAGAGGATGTTGAGGGAAAAAGAGGAGGGCATAACCGGATATTACGATTTGCCGGTAAACCAGGAGGATGTAATAGAGGAGATAAACGACTATATCCACAACAACGAGTATCTATCAAAAAACCTCATAAAAGACCTGGTGATAATTGGAATTGGCGGCTCCTCTTTGGGAACCAGGGCGATAGATACGCTGTTGAAATTTTCGCATAACAGAAATATCGTCAATATCCACTTTTTGGAAAACCTCGACCCTCTTTATCTGATAAATTCCATCAAAGAGATAGATTTGCAAAAAGCCTTTATAGTTATCATCTCCAAGTCGGGAACCACTATAGAGACGATATCGATAGCAAAATATATATTCTGGCTGCTTAAAGACCCGCTGAAGGGTTTGGATATAGAGAAAAAGATAGCCATCATCACCGACAAGGAGTCCCCTCTTGACAGGCTTGCCAAAGAGAAGAGATGGAAGGTGTTTTACATACCCAAAAACGTGGGCGGCAGATTCTCGGTGCTAAGTCCAGTGGGACTTTTCCCCCTGGCCGTGCTGGGTTATGACATAAAGGAGCTTTTGGCGGGTGCCAATATCATAAGGGAGGAGTTTTTGAACCAGGGTATGGATATGCTCCTTTTCAAAAAGGCCTACTACTATTTCAAACACGCCAAAGAGAAAAACATAAACATACTCTTCTCCTACTCCTCGATGTTCGAGGCGTTCAACAAGTGGTATATCCAACTTTGGGGCGAGAGCCTGGGGAAGAAGAACGAACGGGGTGAGAGAGTGGGGCTTACACCAATAGGGCTTATAGGCTCCATAGACCAGCACTCCTTTTTGCAGCTTATCGTAGAGGGGCCAAAGGATAAGACCGTAACATTTTTGAAACTGAAAAATTTCGAGCTTCCGGTGACGGTTCCCCATCTCTCCTTGCCATATCTTGAGACTACCGACTTTGTAAACGGCAGGCGTTTTCAAACCATCATCAACACCCAGTGCGACGCTACGATGGAGAGCGTCATAAAAGCGGACGTGCCCGTGGATTTGATAGAGATAAACGAGCTTAACGAGCGTAGCACCGGGTACCTTATATACTATTTTGAGCTTTTGACCTCAGCTTTGGGAGCTATGCTTGGGATTGACACCTACAACCAGCCAGGGGTTGAGATGAGTAAGATGCTTTTAAGACAGAAACTTTCAAAGTAGAGCCATGGTGGGATATGTATACGACGATATCTTTACACTGCACGGAGTCGACAGCCATATTGAGAACAGGCACAGGGTTTTGACGATAAACGAGGTGGCTAAAAATTTTCCCTTTTTACGGTTGAACGCATTAAAAGCCGAAAAAGAGGAGCTCTATAAAATCCATCAAAGGGAGTATGTGGACTGGGTGGAGAGAGCGTATGATGAGGGGTACAGGTTTATCCTGAACGAAGATACGGTTTTGACTAAAGATAGTTTCAAAGTAGCCTCATATGCGGCCGGCTCCACGAAACCCGTTGTAGATGCCTTTGCCAAAGGTATTTTGAAGAGGGCCTTTTTAAACATAAGGCCCCCGGGACACCATGCCGAGTTCAAAACGGGCCAGGGTTTTTGTATCTTCAACAATGTGGCCTTTATGGCAAGATACGCCCAAAGCAGAGGCTTTGAAAAGATTTTGATAATAGATTTCGACGTTCACCACGGAAACGGGACCCAGGATATTTTCTACCGTGACAACACCGTTTTTTACTTCAGCACCCACGAAAGAAACAACTATCCCTACTTTACCGGAAGCGAAGATGAGATAGGAGAGGGACCGGGCGAGGGGTATAACCTAAACCGTCCATATGGGGACTACTGTGACGATGAGACGCTTTTAAGGCTCTACGACGACCTGCCTGATTGGTTTGATTTCGATATGGTTTTGGTGAGTGCCGGATATGATTTGATGAGAGAGGAGTTTATCAGCACCGCCCAGATAACTTTCGAGGGACTGCGCTCTTTGATAAAGAAAATAATCGGTTTTTCAAAAGGAAAACCCGTGGCCTTTTTACTGGAGGGAGGATATGAGCTGAGCTCTCTTGCAAAAAGTGCCGAGGTTACCTTTGAAGAGCTGTTTAAGGAGTGAAAATGTTTAAACTCGCAGCGGTTTTAATCTTTGCCATTGCGGCATATGCGAATATCTTTGCCGGAAGCGGAGTGAAAAAGTCCATGGAGATAAAAGGGGATTTCGCAAAGACAAAACAGTGTATCCGGTGTCACCTGAAAATCTACGAGGAGTATAACAGCTCCGCCCACTTCAACTCCACTATAGAGAGGGATTTGGTCCACAAAAAGGTCTGGGAGGCTTATAAAAAAGAGACAAAATCCAAAAAGTATGGCTGCGGCAGATGTCACACCCCTTTGGTAAAAAAACTTGATATAAAAAGCCTTCCAAAACAGAAAAAGCTGACAGATGAGGCCATATCCTGCGCCTACTGTCACCGTATAGAGGCCATACACAGAGGTAAAAAATTCAATAAAAACATCATCTCCAAAAAAAAGGGGGTCTACTTTGGCACACGAGAGCCCGAAACACGTTCCAACTTCCATAAAATCGTAAACACTAACCCGATTCACAAAAATGGTGATACCTGTATGGGGTGTCACGGCTTTAAAAAGAACGGCTACGGGTTTACCGTATGCCAGACGGAGTCGAACAATACGCTAAAGCAAAACTGCATCACCTGCCATATGCCACAAATCGAAGGGAGCCTGAGCGACCGGATAGAGAGCTCAACCCATGCATATCATGGATTTGCCGGTATCAAAAGGGGGCACAGGTTTTTACGAAAGTATGTGGAGCTGGATTTAAAGAAAAATAAAGACTCCATTGTGGTGACGCTCAAAAACCACGCCCCACACTCCCTGTTGCTCCATCCTCTAAGGGCTGCCAGGCTTGTGGTGGAGTTTTACGATAAAAATGGAAAGCCATTGAAAACGGAAAAAAGAGATTTCGTGCGTATAATAGGCAAAGAGGGCAGGCCGACGCCACCCTGGCTGGCGAAAGAGGTTGTAAAAGATAGTATGATAGGTCCGGGTGAAAAAAGAGTCTTCAAGTTCGAGCCGCCAAAGGGAGCGAAAATGGCGGTTGCCAGGCTGTTGATATATGACATTAATCCCAAGATGGCGAAAAGACTTGGTGTGAGGTATAAAGAGATTGAGTTTAAAAAGAGTGAAATTGAGATATAGCTGGAAAAAGATATTCAATGAGATACTCAAAGAGAGAAAGAGACTTTTTGTAGCCCAGTTTCTGGCACTTTTGGCTACTTTGGCCGCTACCCCGACACCTCTTTTGATGCCTCTTTTGGTAGATGAGGTGCTGCTTGGCAAAGGGGGTGCCTGGGTGGAGTGGCTGAGCCGTTTTCAGATAACCTCCGCCTGGGCCATAGTGGTTACGACGCTGCTGGTGACGCTTTTTTTAAGGTTTTTGTATACCGGATTGAATATATTTCAGACAAAGATATTCCAGACTATCTCCAAAAATGTAACGGCAAAAATCCGCGCGGCCGTTTTACAGCATCTAAAAGAGGTTGATTTGAGCGAGTATGAGATGCTTGGAAGCGGCAAGGTTGCCTCAAGGCTGGTTACTGACATCAATACGATAGATTCGTTCATAAGCACATCCATAGCGAAACTGCTGGTATCTGTGCTGATGCTGCTCTTTGTCAGTCTGGTTCTACTGGTGATACACTGGCAGCTTGCCCTTTTTATACTGCTGCTTAACCCATTTGTGGTGCTTTTCTCTTCCAAAGTGGCAAGAAAAGTGGCGAGGCTCAAAAAAGAGGAGAACAGAGCCATCGAGATATTTTCCCAGTCACTTATAGAGACGCTGGAGCTTTTCGAGGAGATTCGGGCGAACAACAAGGAGGACTACTTTTTCAAAAAGCTTATCAATCTTGTGTGGGAGATAAAGAGACGCTCGGTGGAGTTTAGCTGGAAGAGCGATGCTGGGATGAGGCTGAGTTTTTTGATTTTCGTATCCGGATTCGAGGTTTTCAGGGCGGCGGGGATACTTGCAGTGGCCTACAGCGACCTCTCCATCGGACTTATGATGGCGATTTTCGCCTATCTTTGGTTTATGATGACTCCGATACAAGACATCATAAACATCGGATATGCGAAAAAGAGCGCCGATGTGGCGCTTAAGAGGGTGAACGAGCTTTTTGAGCTGAAAAAAGAGCCGAAATTTCCACACAAAGAGGACCCTTTCAAACATCCACCCATAGAAATCGAGTGTAAAAGCGTCTCTTTTTCGTATGAGAGCGAAGAGATATTAAAAGATATCACTATCACCCTTCAACCTGGCAAAATATCGGCTATAGTAGGAGCGAGCGGCAGCGGAAAGACCACGCTATGCAAGCTTATTGCCGGCTTTTACCCACCAAAAGGGGGCGATATACTCTATAACCAAATCTCTTACAAACTTATAGGACTTCCCTTTATCCGGCAAAACGTCTCTATGGTTTTGCAAAACACCCGCCTTTTTAACGATACCATCCGTTTTAACGTTACTTTGGGTAAAGATATTGATGATGAGAAGATTTGGAAGGCTCTGGAGATGGCCCAGATAGCCCAGAAAATCAGAAGCATGCCAAAGGGTCTCGATAGTTACGTGGGCCGGGGAGGGGTTAGGCTTAGTGGAGGGGAGCGGCAAAGAATCGCCATAGCCAGAATGATACTAAAAGAGCCCAAAGTGGTGATACTTGACGAATCTACCTCCGCTATAGATGTTGAGACGGAGGAGAGGCTCTTTGAGGCGCTGGAGCCCTTTTTGGAAAAGAGAACCACCATTTTGATAGCCCACAGGGCCTCCACCATAAAAAATGCGGATTACATCTTCTTTTTGAAAGAGGGAAAAATAGAAAAAGCGCTTACCTTTGATGAATATAAAGAAAAATTTGGTTAAAATAATAAAAACCAATAAGGAGATGTTATGGAGTTGCCAAAAAACCTGAAAGAGCTGAAAGAGTATGTTGCGGAAAACTTTGCCAAGTTAAGCGCCGAGGCCCAGCTTGAGCTGCTAAAAACCCTTCATAAATTCATAAAAAGCGAAGAGATAGTAAAAAAAGAGCTCGAGCTGGAGCAAAAACTTTTGGATGAGGAGAAGGCTACAAAAATCTGTGCCATCGACGATGAGGAGGCCGCTATTCAGGAGGAGATTTTGGAAGAGATTAGAAAACACAACCATATAGACGTTCATATGTTCAAAGATGTGAGTGATGACCCTCGTGACGAAGATGCGAAATATGTGGACAAAACTATGGATAGGATACCAAACGATCCGAACGATCCGCTTGCGGACTATTTAGAACAGCTCGAAGAGGAAGAGGAACCAAAAACCTGATATAAAGTGGTGACCCCAGGGGGACTCGAACCCCCGTCACCGCCGTGAAAGGGCGGTGTCCTAACCGCTAGACGATGGGGCCTTGTTTGAAGGCTAAATCGAATGAAATTCTACTAAAAAAATCTTAAAATAAAATTAAAAGGTTGAGAATGGCCGAAAAATTTCTGTTGTTTCTCTTTTTCACAATCTCCATTTATGCCCAAAGCACTTCCCCTGACGAACTAAATCAGACGCGGATGGAGAAGGAGTACAGATGGTTCGATGGGGATGGGTTGAACAGCAATTTTAAAATACTTTATAAAACCGTGAAAAACGATAACACGCTGCTTTGCAAAGAGAGACTGGACCTAAATGGGCTCGATTCACTGATAGAGCGCTATCCGAATAATCCGGATATAAAAGACGAGATAGAAAAAAGAGCAACGAAAACCCTGTTTTCATATATAGATATCAGAAACAACGGCTGTTATGGCCCGGAGCGTTTTTTTACCCGCGAAGAGTATCTGAGGCCTTCGAAAAAAGCGTTGAAGAAGATTATTGCCAATCCGGTTTTGGACAGGCTGGAGTATGCCCTTAACAGATACAGCAAGATAAAAAAAAGCGGCGGTTGGGAAAAGATTGTCATAAAAGACGATATATATCTTTATCCGGGAAAAAAGTACGAGGAGATTCCGGATATAAAGCAAAGACTGTATATGGAAGGTTTCTATCACGGAGAGCTTGACACCAACACCACATATACCCCTGAGCTAAAAAGAAGCGTTGTGGATTTTCAGCGTCACCACGGCCTCAAGCCGGACGGCGTTATAGGACCGTTGACACTGGAGGCGATGAATATCAGTGTGGATGACAAGATAAAGAAAATTTTGGTGAATATCGAAAGATTTAGATGGTTTTTAAATGATGACGAATTTTTCGTTTTTGTGGATATTCCGGGATTTTTTATAAACGTTGTGGACAAAAACGGCACCCTCTACACCTCCAAAGCGGTGGTTGGAAGAAAAAGCAGGCCGACGCCAATGATGAGACACAGAATATCCTATGCAGTTTTGAATCCTTACTGGAGGGCTCCAAAGACCATAATCAAAGAAGATATCCTGCCCCAGCTTAGAAAGGGTAATTTCGAAAGGTTGAAAAGACAGGGGATAATAGCCTCATTGGATATATACGGCAAAGAGAGAATCAATTTCGAAGATGTGGACTGGAACTATATAGATGAGAACAATCTGCCCTTTTACTTTTTGCAGCTACCGGGTCCTCACAATTTTTTGGGATATCTCAAGCTGATGTTTCCCAACAGGTTCGACGTATATCTGCACGACACAAACCATAGAAACCTGTTTAAATACACTTTCAGGGCCCTAAGTTCAGGATGCATCCGGATGGAAAAGCCTATTGAGCTTTTTCATCTGCTTATGAACAGGAAAAAGTATATAACCTATAGAGATATCTTTGATATAATATGGGAACGAAAGACAAAAGAGATAGGATTTAAAGAGAAGATACCTGTATATCTTCTTTATCTGACGACATTTGTCGATGAGAACAAAGAGTGTTATTTCTACAGGGATATTTACAAATATGATAGAAGAATGATAAGAAAAATCGCATGGAGGAGTGATGGATAGAAGGGGATTTATAAAGAAGGGGATTTTGTTCACGACGGCGATTATAACGCCAACGCTTTCCAAAGCGGACTATTATGAGAAGAGGCTCAGGCTTTACCATACCCATACAGGCGAGCATATCGACGCTACTTTCTGGGTGGATGGGGAGTATATATACGAAGAGCTTGATCGGCTCAATATTTTTTTGCGAGATTACAGAAACGATGAGATATATCCGATAGATGTGAAGCTCATAGAGTATCTTCACTCGATAAAAAGAGCTTTAAGAACCCAAAAAGAGTTCAATATCCTCTCGGCATACCGCTCTAAAAAGACCAATCTATATCTTAGAAAACATTCCAGGGGGGTCGCCAAGAACAGTTTCCACCTGTATGGAAAGGCTGTGGACATATCTTTGCCCGGATACAGGCTCTCGACGCTAAAGTATGCAGCACTCTCTTTGAGAAAGGGTGGTGTGGGATACT